>VEMY01000034.1 GCA_009711825.1 Bacillota bacterium
CTAGACGAATAATTTCCATGAGGAACCTCTGCCTCCTTGTGGGGTATTCATTCGACCGAATGTGAGGTTCCTCTTCTATTTCCGGGAGGAAAATTCCTCCAGTTCCCTACAATAATTTTACACTAACGTTACTTGTAGGCACAAAAGCCCTGCTCGATGTTTTGAGCAAGACCTTTTGTACTCAGCCAGTGAGAAACGTCGCCGCTGGCTATTGATAGATTTGTGCTTCTTTTTTTAAGCGGCGGATTCGCTGCCAGGTGAGAAAGAAGGGAATTGCCATGAGTAGGCCTGCTCCAAAACTGATTGGCGAGATCCACATATTGAAATTGCTACGACTTATTAAGAGGCTGATGAGAATATTCGCAGTACCGATAAGGAGGTTGGCTAGACCGATAATGCCAAACATCCAGGCTATACGCCTGTAATGTTGAAGTTTGGCTTCTGTGTCTGTGTATAGCTCAAAAGGACCGTCTTCGATTTTGCGGCGAAAATATGCCCAACGTGTATATGTGCTCACGCATTCGGCGCCAGTTTCCTCCATGAACTTGATATATGCCTTGCTTTCCAGTTCGGTTGGCAGTTCTTTGAGCAACTCAATTCGGTAAATAAATTCTCCTGGCTCCCCTTCTTCAAATAAATAGCGTCCAGGAAACGATATGTCAATCATGTGGTAACCCTTGGCTGCCATTTGATTGAGCCAACGCTCTTCCTTCTCGAAGTCCAGAAAAAACTTATATGCTTTATGCTTCACTTAAATCACGCCCTTTGTAATCTTATTGCCGTTATCCAGCAACTCCTGTAGTCGTACCAACTCATCCTGTACGGCCTGGCGGCCGGCGCTGGTTATTTGGTACTCCTTTTTGCGTCCGCCGGCCTTGGGATTGACGGATTCAATCCAGCCCTTATCCACTAGTGTGTTGAGGGCGCCATACAGGGTGCCCGCGCCCAGGTCGACCCGGCCTTCGCTGATTTCCCGCACGAATTGCATAATCCCGTAACCATGCAGCGGGTTGTAGAGAGCCAGCAGGATATAGAACACCGCTTCCGTCAGAGCGCCCCGCTCTGTGCTTTCAGGCATGTAATCACCTCTCATTATCGTCTGCCGTTATATCGGCTACTGTAATATTATTATATCGGCTGCCGATAGATTTGGCAAGCATTTTTGTGTTAAAATTTAGTGTCATTAGGCAGGATTTTATGGCTGAATCCGGAAATGTTAGCGAGGCGGCTTTGGGAAGGAGAGTTGTTTCATGCGACATAACATTTGGTTGACCCCGGGCGGGGCCAATCTTGTTTTACTAATGATAGTAAGCTTAGTTTTGGCCGGCAGCTTCTTTCTTGTACCGGTATGGGGGTTTGGGTTTAATGCTGTCGTCAATCAAGTAGTAATGCTAGGGGTTGCTTTGTTATTGGCTCTGTTCAATCGTTGGCCGCTGGCGCGAATTTACCGTCTGCGCTGGAGTGGATTTGCCCCGGTTGTCCTGGGTTTTTTATGCGGAATTGCTGTATGGTGGGCCAATGCCAGCATTTACGTAAGTATTCAGCGCTTCTTGAATCACTATTTGGGACCGCTTCCAGCGATGGGAATGCCCAGTGTTGGTTTGCTGGATGGGCTGTTCTTGTTGGCGACGATTTTGGTTCTGGCGCCACTGCTGGAAGAGATTCTTTTTCGCGGTTATTTTCTCCGTGCTTATGAGAGTCGTTATCGCCGGGGTGCCTGGTTGTGGGTCGCTCTGCTTTTTGGCCTCATTCACTTTGGCAACGGAATTGCTGACTTTTTTACCGCTACATCAATGGGGCTTGTCTTCGGGTATCTCGCCTGGAAGACAGATTCGCTTTGGCCGGCGGTAGCTGCCCATGCCGGCCTCAATCTGACTGCGGTAGTCGGCGGACTCGTTTTGCAAGATGCCATCGTGAGCAGGCAGTTTCCCTGGTTGCTGCTAGTGGTATCGCTAGTCGCTTTGCTGATTGCGTTGGTAATGCTTCGGCATTTTCGTAATCGGGCTGTTCCTGTTTTGGAGGCAGTGGATACCGGTGCCTTACCCCTGGGCCGGGGCCTGGATAAACGATTTTGGCGGGTCTGCATTTTAGGATTAACTGTGCTTTTGCTGTTGGTGCCGGTTACCCTGGAGGCGGGTATACGTGCCGGCATCCTGGAGCTTGAAGCGCCGGGAGATATGTTGGTGGCGGAGCATTTCAATATCTCGGTCGGAGAGATGGGCGAGGAGCTAGTCCTGGCCGAGTTCAGTATTGACAATCAGCAAATGACAGGTAACTTGAACTTTCAGCTGGATTTTGCCTTTGCCAGTGAGAGTATTGATGCAACGCTGATGCTTGCTGGGCCTGGTGGCCGCACTGCTTTGGGTGAGCCTTGGGTCGGATTAGAGCTTTCGATGAATGGGACCCGCACTGCTACGATTACTGAGAGTGGTGATTGGCAGTTGCTCCTGGTTGGCGAAGCCAGTGCTTTGAATATCGAAGGAAACATGATCATCAAGCGATAGCAAGTGGAATTATCGCAAAAAATCGGGGAAGATATCTTTTATTGAGAGCACATTTATTCATTATTAGTTGAGGGGGAAAACTTTTGGCTAAAATTGCTTTAGTAACAGACAGTACTGCAGACCTGACATCAGAATTAATTGAGGAGTTTGATGTTCATGTAGTTCCATTGGGAGTGAATTTTGGCGACGAGTATTTCGCCGCCCACCAATTGACGCCGACAGAGTTTTATCGGCGTCTGGCAAGTGCCGAAGCTTTGCCCACTACTTCCCAGCCGGCGCCGGAAGACTTTATGAACATATACAATAAGCTCCTGGAAAAGTATGATGAAGTGATATCGATTCATTTATCCACCGCCCTCAGTGGCACTCTGAATGCGGCCCGGGTGGCCAAGGATGCGCTGGATCAAGCGCGGATACATCTTGTGGACTCCCGTTCCATCAGTCTCGGGGTTGCCGTTATGGTCCAGGAGGCGGCCCGGGGCATCCGTGAAGGACTGGCGTCTGCGGCAATTGTCGAGGCAGTCGGCAAAGTGCGGCAGCGCACGGAAACCCTGTTTACATTAAACACCCTCGAGTATTTGCAGAAGGGTGGTCGGATCGGCAAGGTTTCGGGGCTGGTTGGCTCCCTGCTTAACATCAAGCCGATTATTCGGGTAAATGACGAGGGCATCTATGTTCCGGCCGGCAAGGCCAGAAGTCAGGACAGGGCCCTGGATTGCCTGGCCAAGAATTTTAAACAATTGGCCAACGGCCGGGCGGCTGTGCAAATTGCCGTTGCCCACGGCGCTGCCCGGGAGGCGGCCCAGCGACTGCAAACTGCCATGGAAGAGGCCTTTTCCGTGAAAGCGAGCATCTTCACCGAGGTTGGACCGGTGATTGGCGTTCACACCGGGCCGGGGACAGTTGGCGTGGCAGTTGTGTTTGAGTAAATTCAGTGTTCGCCCCCGAGGGGCGATTTTTTTTTGCACATCATTTGCCCTGTAGCATAAACTGAGAGTTGGGGCTTTAAGCCCTCGACTTGTATATAAGGATAATTTATAATGAACATAACTGTGAATTGAACTGACAAGGGAGAGGAAAGTCTTGGGAGTATACGCTGTTCTATTATCGATGGTTATTATTTTGCTAATGGTTCGTAAAGGGATTGATGTTGGTTTGGCGCTGCTGGCAGGCAGTGCAGTCCTGGTAATAACGGCGCCAATGGATTTGGAGCTTGCTCTCCAGGCGATATGGACGGCAGTGTCTAGCGCGGAAACCTGGGAATTGATCTTTGTGATTTTGTTCATTGGCATCCTGGGCTATATTTTGGAGCATAGTGGTGCCCTGGAATTGATGGTCAGCAAGTTATTGCCGCTGCTTGGCAGCTCGCGCCTGGTGCTTGCCGCCATCCCCAGCTTGATTGGCTTGCTGACAGTTCCGGGCGGCGCTATTATCTCGGCACCCATGGTTGGCCAGATGGGTGATAAGGTTGAGATTTCTCCCGAGCATAAAACCGGCGTTAATGTTGTGTTTCGGCACATTTGGTACTTTATCTTCCCGATGATGTCGGCGGTGATTGTTACCGCCCAACTGGCGGGGATTACGCCGGAATCATTGGTGGTCTTTAATATCCCGACGATGGCTGTTGGCTTGCTGGCGGCCTGGGTGTTTATGATGCGCACAGTGCCCAAAGGAGCAGCGGGAGTTAACTTCAGCGTCGCCAATGTGGGCTGGTTCGCCCTCAGCATTATGCCGATTTTCGTTGTCCTGATTCTGTATCTTGCCCTGGACGTCTTTTTCCCTCTGGCTTTAGTGGTGGGGATTTTGCTGGCTCTGGTGAATCTGCCCGCCGGAGAGGGCCGGCTTGGCAGCAGGATGGCCACAAGCTTTGTCAGCCGGGGGCGAAAGATGATTCTGCCCGGCATCAGTCCGATGATGATTGTGGTTGTCTTTGGGGTCATGGTTTTCAAGGAGATTCTGTCCGCCAGCAGTTTGGTCACTACCCTTGCCGCTGACATGGTCGCGGCCGGTATCCCGCTTTGGCTGATGCTGACAACCCTGCCCTTTTTGGTAGGCCTGGCCACCGGCTCCCACACTGCCGCCGTTGGAGTTGCGATTCCAATTTTCCTGCCCCTGTTGACGGCTGAATCTCTGTTGCCGGGGGCCAGCTTAATGTTTGCCAGCGGCACTCTAGGTTATATGATTTCACCTTTGCATCTTTGTCTGGTGCTGTCCAGCAAATTCTTTACCGCCAAGCTGCTGCCCACCTACCGCTATATGTTGCCGGTGGCGGCGACAATGCTGGCGGCGGCGGTGCTGGTTTCCCGGATGCGAGGTCTTTAAGGGAGGTATTCGATGGGGAAAGAATTATTACGTCAATTGCCCAAGGTGGGAACGCTGTTGGAGCAACCCCAATGGCAGGAACTCATTGACAAATATCGGCGGGGTTTGGTGCGCAGCGCCCTGGATCAGGAACTGAATCTCTGGCGCCGGAGGATTCTGGATGGGGGCGGGCGTGTGCCGGACGCAGACGAGCTTCTGGCCGCTGTCTCATCTGCCCTAGCAGACTTGGTCGCGCCGGCGCCGCGTCCCGTGCTGAACGCAACGGGCGTAGTCATCCACACCAACCTTGGCCGAGCGCCGCTAGCGCCTGAGGCCGTGAATGCGGCCCGGGAGGCAGCTGATTATTGCGACTTGGAGTTTGACATCGATTCTGGCCAGCGGGGTTCTAGGCACCGACATGCGGAGGAGCTGATTTGCCGGATTACCGGCGCTGAGGCGGCTTTGGTTGTCAATAACAATGCGGCAGCAGTGATGCTCTGCCTGGCCGCTGTGGCCCGAGGCGGCGAGGCGATAATTTCCCGGGGACAGTTGGTGGAAATCGGCGGCGCCTTCCGGGTTCCCGATGTGATGGAGCAGAGCGGTGTGACTTTGCGGGAAGTGGGCACCACCAACAAGACCTATCTCGATGACTATCGGCGGGCAGTTACTCCCGAGACACGGGCTCTGATTCGTGTGCATCCCTCTAATTTTCGGGTGGTGGGTTTCAATCACGAGGTGTCGCTGGCGGAACTGGTTGCCTTAGGGCAAGAGCAGCAACTGCCGGTGCTTGACGACTTGGGCAGCGGCACTTTGGTTGACCTTCGCCCCTGGGGCATCGAGGAGCCTACGGTGCAGGAGAGTGTAAAAGCCGGCGCTGATCTCATCAGTTTCAGCGGCGATAAGTTATTGGGTGGCCCCCAGTGTGGGATTATTGTCGGCAGCGTCGAGTGGATTGGTCGCTTGAAGAAGCACCCGCTGACCCGGGCCCTGCGCTGCGACAAGCTGACACTTGCCGCCCTGACCGCGACCCTCGCCTTATATCTCCAGGAGGAGGGATGGCGGCGGGTGCCGGTACTGAGGATGATAACCGAGTCCGGCGAGGCTGTGGCCCAGCGGGCCCAGAAACTGGCGGACCTGCTGGCAGGTTTGCCCCTGTCTGTGACTGTGGACGCGGATATTTCGCCCGTGGGCGGTGGCGCCCTGCCTTTGCACCGCCTGGAGACCACAGTGCTCCGACTGCGGACTGACGGGCTTTCGGCGGATCAACTGGCGGAGCGTTTGCGCGCTCAGCGCCTGGTTGGCCGCATTGCCGATGAACAGGTTGTTCTTGACGCCAAGACGTTGGCAGATGGGCAATTAACTGCCGCGGCCACCGCTGTTGCGGCGGCGCTGGGGGGAGAATAAAAATGGCTGAACATGTGATTATTGGCACAGCTGGTCATGTGGATCATGGCAAGACGACTCTGATCCGGGCCCTGACCGGCATCGACACCGACCGCTTAAAACAGGAAAAGGAACGGGGGATTACAATTGAGCTGGGGTTCGCCTGGTTCGATCTGCCCGACGGCCGCCGGGCGGGGATTGTCGATGTCCCTGGCCACGAGCGGTTTGTCCGCAATATGCTGGCCGGCGCCACCGGTATTGATGTAGTTTTGCTGGTGGTGGCCGCCGATGAAGGCGTTATGCCCCAAACCCGGGAGCATTTGCACATTCTGGAGGTCCTGGGCGTGCAGACTGGGATTGTTGTAATAACCAAGGCCGATCTGGTGGAAGCGGAATTGCTGGAACTGGCTCGGGAGGATATTGACGAGGCTCTGGCCGGGACGTTTATGGCCAAGGCCCCCCGGGTGGCTGTCTCTGCTGTCAGTGGTCTGGGGATTGATGAACTTAAGGAATTGATTGGCGAGGTGGCTGTTGCCGCGCCACCCCGGCAGCGTCGCAGCTTTTCCCGGCTGCCGGTGGACCGGGTCTTTGTCCAGAAGGGATTTGGCACTGTTGTTACCGGCACATTGTTGGATGACGTCCTCAATGAGGGCGATCAGGTGCTGATAATGCCCGGTGAGCTGTCTGCCCGGGTGCGGCAGTTGCAGGTGCACGGAAGCAAAGTGACTACGGTCCAACCCGGACAGCGGGTGGCGGTGAACCTGGCCGGAATTGAGCGCTCGCAGATTCATCGGGGGCAGGTGGTGTTCCGGGGCCGCGAGCTGGCGGCAGTGGATAAGATTGCTGCCCGGCTGCAGCTCTTGCCCGATGCCCCGCCCTTGGTCAACAACAGCCACATTCGGTTTCATTGCGGGGCCAACGAGGCCCTGGGGCGGGCAGTGCTTTTGGAAGGTGAGGAGCTGACGCCTGGCGGTGATGCTTTGGTGCAGTTCCGGCTGGATGAGCCGGTGATGGCGGTACGGGGCGATCGCTATGTGATTCGTTCCTGGTCGCCGGTGACCACCATCGGTGGCGGCGAAATCATTGAGACCGGGCGTCGGCGTCTGAGCCGCAACCGCCCTGAGATTGTCGAGGCGCTGAAAGAACGGGAGCAGGGGGATGCCGCTGTGCTGGTCAAGAGCTATTTGGATGAGGCGGGGATGCCTCTGACCAAAGAGCAATTGCTTCAACGCTCCCAGCTGCCGCCGACGGAACTGGATGTGGCGCTTTCCGAACTGGAATTGATCAGCTTTAGCGTTGACGGCCAGAACTGGCTGTTCAGCCGCGGGGAGGATTTCCTGGCTGCGCTTGCGGATTTACTGACTGGTTGGCATCAACAAAATCCCCTGCGGGCCGGCATGCCCCGGGAGGAGGTGCGCTCCCGTTTGTTGCCGGATATGAATACCCGCAGTTTCGCGGCCCTGCTGGAGACGCTGCTGCCGGGGACCGAAATCGAGTTGCGGGGTCAAGAGCTGGCCCTGGCGAACCATAAACTTGAATTAAGCGCCGAGCAGGAACGGCTTCGCGCGGAGATACTTGAGGCGGTAAACGCCGCTCCCTTTGCACCGCCAGAACGTGGAGAACTTGAGAAGCTAGGACGGCAGGCTGCTCCGCTTTTGGCCTTGCTGCAACAACAGGGGGAACTGGTGGCTGCTGGCGATTTTCTCTTTGCCCGTTCCGCCTTGGACCGCGCTGTCACGGCAGTAAGAGACCATTTTGCCGCTGAGTCGCAACTGACCTTGGCCCAGTTCAGGGACTATTTACAGACCAGTCGTAAATACGCCTTGCCTTTAATCGAGTATCTGGACGGCGCCGGATTTACCAGACGGCGGGGAGACGTGCGGCTGCCCGGACCCGCTCTGCGGGAGGAAAATTCATGAACCTGAATTTGTTGCGCACCTTTGTCTGTGTTGTGGAAGAGGGAAATTTCTCCCGGGCTGCCAATCGGCTGCACCTGTCCCAACCGGCGGTGAGCATGCAGATGCAGTCCCTGGCCCAGGAGCTGGGGGTGGAGTTGTTTTTGCGTGTGGGACACCGGGTTGAGCTGACCGAAGGCGGCGCTATTCTCTACCGCCAGGCCCGGGAGCTGCTTCAGGGCTGGCAGCAAGCCCGCCAGGAACTGGATCAGCTTCGCGAGCAGTTGCGGGGCCGCATCGATTTGGGGGCGAGCACAGTCCCGGGGGATTACTTGCTGCCGCCGCTGCTCTGTGACTTTTACCGGCACCAGCCTGGTTTGGAGCTGCGGATGCAGGTGGGCGCCAGCCAGGGAATCGTTGAAGCTCTGAGCCAAGGGCGCCTGGATTTAGCCGTGGTTGGCTTTCAGCCAGAGACCGCCGATTTGGCGAGCGAGAAGCTGTTTACCGATCAATTGGTTGCCGTCATCGCACCGGAACATGCCTTGGCCCGGAAAAAGACGCTTTTGCCCCGGGACCTGTTGAGCCAACCGATGATTATGCGCGGCCAGGGTTCTGCGACCCGGCGGGCTTTGGAAACGGCGCTGGGTGACGCTGCCCGCAAATTGCGGGTGATCATGGAGTTAGGCAGCAGCCGGGCGGTGTTGGAAGCGGCGGCCCGGGGCCTTGGTGTCGCCGTTGTATCCAGGCACGCAGCTGCTGATTATATCGAGGCTGGGCGTTTGCAGGCCCGGACGATTGCGGAGCTGGAGCTGAACCGGGATTTCTGGCTGGTTCTGCCCCGTACTCAGGTCAACCCGGCAGCCCGGGAGTTGGCTAAATTCTTAGCGGGAGGTGTGAGCAAATGACTGAAGAATTGAGATTGACCCAGATGGTTGAAGCGGCGGGGTGAGGCGCCAAATTGGGTCCGGCGGACCTGGGGCAGGTTCTGTCCCGTTTAAACCTCAAGCCCGATGTTAACCTGCTGGTGGGCGCCGATACTGCCGATGATGCGGCCGTTTACAAGCTCAATGCCGAGCAGGCTGTGGTCAACACATTGGACTTTTTTACGCCAATGGTGGATGATCCCTACGCCTTCGGACAAGTGGCTGCTGCCAATGCTCTCAGCGATGTGTATGCAATGGGGGGAGTCCCTTTGGTGGCCCTGAATATAGTGGTGTTTCCCAAATGTCTGCCCCTGAAGGTGTTGGAGCAAATTCTTGCCGGCGGCGCCGATAAGGTTGCCGAGGCCGGCGCCCGTTTGGCCGGGGGGCATTCGATAGCCGAAGAGAGTCCGATTTATGGCTTGGCCGTTACCGGGGTTGTGCATCCCGAGCGAATCTGGACCAATGTCGGCGCCCAACCGGAGGATGTATTGGTGCTGACAAAACCTTTGGGTAGCGGCATTGTCTGCACTGCCGTCAAAGGCGGCCTTGCCAGCGCTGACGATACCCAGGCCGTCGTTAACTCCATGGCGACTCTAAACAAGGAAGCGGCAGATGCGGCGCAGGAGCTTTCAGTCCATGCGTGTACAGACGTCACCGGTTTTGGCCTCCTGGGGCATCTGTTGGAGTTGGCCCAAGGCTCCGGGGTGGCAATCGAACTTGACCATCGGAATATTCCTGTGCTTCCGGGAGCCAGGGAGTATGCGTCCATGGGCCTGATACCCGGAGGCTGCTACCGCAACCAAAAGCATGGAGAAGGCATGGTAATTTTTTCACAAGATGTGTCCAAAATTGATCGTGATATTTATTTTGATCCCCAGACATCTGGCGGACTGATCCTCAGTTTACCTGCTGAACAGGCATCAAAATTAGTAGATCGAGGCTTAGGATGGGCAATCGGTAGAGTGGAAAAGTTAAAACATGACACAAAATTGTTACACATTTATTAGTAAAAAAGCTTGAAACTCCGGGAAGTTACCGGTATAATAATGACGGGAATGGAGGAGTCCTGGTGGGCTCTCTGGACTTCAAATCCAGTAGCGGGCATGGAATGTCCGTGGTGGGTTCGATTCCCATGCATTCCCGCCATTTTTAAGTTTGTTATGTGAAAGTAATAACTTTCTTTTGCCCGGCGACGGTTTTCTGCGTTAACGTGTTTATTCCTTTAACCGCCCCGGCCATATGCGTTATAATTCCGGGGGAGGGATTTGTATGGGCAAAGAGCAAAGGCAAGTAATCAATGTCAATCGGGGAGAGGTAAACAGCGTAGCCGATTGGTTGGCCGAGGAGTGGCCGCTAACGCTGGTAGTCAATGGCAAGCAGTATATTACCCTATTAACGACTCCCGAGCATCTGGATGAGTTGGCGGTGGGCTTTGCCCTGGGCGACGGACTGTTAAACGGCCGGGAAGATTTGGTTTCTGTGTCGGTGAGCTCCGACCGACGGCAAGTTAAGCTGGCTCTGAAGGGTGAAGTGGATTTAGTTTCACGCCTGGCTGTGACCAGGGTGTTGACCACCGGTTGCGGCAAGGGATCACGGTTTTACCGGGCGGTTGACAGCTTGAAACAACATGAAGTGACGGGCGGACGGGTGCTGTCGCCGGAGCGCCTCACGGAGCTGATGCGGGAATTTAATGGCAGTTCGCCGTTGTTTGCCGAGACAGGCGCAGTTCATGCTGCTGCCCTAGTCAGGGATGAAATTGAGGTGCTGCGGGAAGATGTGGCCCGCCATAATGCGATTGATAAATTGGCTGGTTACTTGACCCTTAACAACAAGCAGGGTAAGGATTATGTTCTGCTAAGCAGTGGTCGGATATCTTCCGAGTTTGTTCTTAAAGCGACGCGGATGGGAGTTGGCACAATAGTTTCCCGTTCAGCCCCCACCGCTCTTGCCGTGGACTTGGCCACAGATTTGGGGGTCACAGTAGTAGGCTTTGTCCGCGGCCGACGCTTTAATATATATTCTCATTCTTGGAGAGTGGAGGGATTCAAATGATTCAAGCGATACTAAGTTTGCTATTACTCGGGGGGACCGGCGGGTACCTGCTCAGCCAGAGTCTGATCAGTGTTTCCGGGCCGGCGCTGTTTGTGGTGGCTATTGTTGCAGTTTCTTTCGCCATTGCCCTCTATAGCCATAGTCGTTCACTGGGGCAGCAGGGGTAGGCCATGTTCCGGCGAGCTAGCAAAATTATTCTGGTCTCTGTACTGGGTGCTGCCTCAACCTGGTACTTGAACACCCAGGTGGGGCTGGGGCCGGTAGCGGCGTCAGGCATAGTTGGTCTATTGGCTGCTGTGCTTTTGACCCCGGAACTGGCGGTTGCAACCTATACTGCCTCATTTGCGGGCATGTCCTCGTTGGCAGTGCTGGGCTCGTTGCCAATGGTGTTGATGACTGGTTTACTGGTGGGAGGCATTTTTATCATAGCCCTGCCGGTATACCAAGGGTTTGGTGGTAAATTAGGGACGATTGCCGCCTGTGCCGTCCTGTTAACTGTCTTCGTATTCGGCTTGTTGTAACGGATTTGGGGGAGGGGAAAGAGATGTTCTTTGTTCAGGTTGTGATGGTTTCACTGGTCTGTGGTCTTGCCACCTGGTTAATCAACCACCGACTGCAAAAGGGTCCGGTGCTGGCTTCAGCAATAGTTGCGTTGGTGGCCGGATTGGTTTTTCCACACATTTTTGCTGAAGGCTCTACGCTGGCAGCAGTTGCCGCCTGTGCATCGTACGTGGGAATGAGCGCCAAAGCCCGGCTTCGGGGACCGGTTGAGGCAGCAATTGCTTTGGGTATTGCTGCAGCTTTGTTTGTGGTCACTGTGGATGTGTTTGTCGGTGTCGGTGGTAAATTGGGAACAATTGCCGCGATAGCAGCCATGACTGTCTGGGCATGGGGTCAAGTGTTACCTGAGCCGTCCACTGTTGGCCGCTTAGTCAAGGTTTATACCCGTATGCTCTAAAAAGGCCGTGTCGGCCTTTTTTATGTATAATTTGGTGTCAAAGGGCAATAATTCAGTGGGTGATAATCTATGCCAGGGAACCAGGTGTGAAAACAGGAGAAAAACTAAGCAAGACACAGCAAATCTGGCATAATATCCATAAATCACCCAAATTAGCGGTTGCAGCATAACCCTGCAAACCGTAAAATTATAGCTGTGATTAGCACTCGACAAGAGTGAGTGCTAACAATAAATTAAACAACAATATATAAGGAGGGTACAATATGAACATCAAACCTCTTGGTGACCGCGTTGTAATCAAGGCATTGGAGCAGGATGAAGTAACTCCCAGCGGCATTGTATTGCCCGAGAAAGCCAAGGAAAAGCCCCAGGAAGGCGAAGTAGTCGCCGTTGGTTCTGGCAAAGTGCTGGAAAACGGAACAAAGGTTGAGCTGGAAGTTAAGGTTGGCGACCGGGTAATCTACTCCAAGTATGCCGGCACCGAAATCAAGAAAGACACCGAGGAATACCTGATCCTCAGTGAGCGCGACATTCTCGCAGTCGTCGAATAACATAACAAAACCCAAAGGGAGGTTATACAAACATGGCTAAAGATATTAAGTTCAGAGAAGATGCCCGTCGTGCTTTGGAGCGTGGCGTAAACGCTCTTGCCGACACTGTTAAAGTGACATTGGGCCCCAAAGGTCGCAACGTTGTTCTGGACAAAAAATTCGGTTCTCCCCTGATCACCAACGATGGTGTGACTATTGCCCGGGAAATCGAGCTGGAAGATACTTTCGAAAACATGGGCGCCCAGTTGGTCAAAGAAGTTGCCACCAAGACCCAGGACGTAGCTGGTGACGGCACCACCACCGCAACTCTGCTGGCCCAGGCAATCATCCGCGAAGGCATTAAGAACGTTACTGCCGGCGCCAACCCGATGATCCTCCGCCGTGGCCTTGAGCAGGCCACCAACGCAGTTGTGGAAGAAATCAAGAAAATTAGCAAGCCGATCCAAGGCAAAGATGACATCGCCCGGGTCGCCTCCATCTCCGCCGACAACGACGAAGTTGGCCGCCTGATTGCCGAAGCAATGGAAAAGGTCGGCAAAGATGGTGTTATCACAGTTGAAGAGTCCAAGGGATTCGGCACCAGCCTCAATGTTGTTGAAGGTATGCAGTTTGACCGCGGCTACATCTCTCCGTACATGGTCACCGATACCGAGAAGATGGAAGCTGTTCTTGAAGAACCCTACATTCTGATCACCGACCGCAAGATCAGCAATGTTCAGGATATCCTCCCCGCTCTGGAAAAAATTGTCCAGCAGGGCAAGCAACTGATTCTGATTGCTGAAGATGTAGAAGGCGAAGCTTTGGCGACTTTGGTTGTCAACAAGCTCCGCGGCACCTTCACCTGTGTAGCCGTTAAAGCCCCTGGCTTTGGCGACCGCCGCAAGGCAATGCTGGAAGATATCGCTGTTCTCACCGGTGGCCAAGTAATTTCCGAAGAGCTTGGTCTCGAACTGAAGAACGTTGACCTCAACATGCTTGGTCGTGCCCGTCAGGTCAAAGTTACCAAGGACGACACTATCATTGTTGATGGCAGTGGCGATAAAGAGCAAATCGAGAAGCGCGTTTCCCAGCTGCGGGTTCAAATCGAAGACACCACCTCCGATTTCGATCGCGAAAAGCTTCAGGAGCGCCTGGCTAAGCTGGCTGGCGGCGTAGCTGTCATCGAAGTTGGCGCAGCCACCGAAGTTGAGCTCAAAGAACTGAAGCTGCGTATCGAAGACGCTCTCGCTGCGACCCGTGCCGCTGTTGAAGAAGGCATTGTCGCTGGTGGCGGCACCGCATTCATCAACGCCATGAAGGCCCTTGATGGACTTAAGCTCAGTGGCGACGAGGCAACCGGCGTGCGGATTATCCGTCGCGCTCTGGAAGAGCCGATTCGCATGATTGCTCATAACGCCGGCCTCGACGGATCCGTTGTAGTCGAGCGTCTCAAGAGCGAGCCGGTTGGTGTTGGCTTCAACGCCCTCACCGAAGCGTATGAAGATATGATTAAGGCTGGTATCGTTGATCCCGCCAAAGTTACCCGCTCTGCCCTCCAGAACGCATCCAGCATCGCTGGAATGTTCCTGACCACCGAAGCTGTTGTCACCGACATTCCCGAGCCGGAAAAAGAAGGTCCCGCCGGCGGCGGAATGGGCGGAATGGGCGGCGGCATGCCGATGATGTAAGCATAAGAGTAAGCAAAAAACCGTGTGCACACGCACACGGTTTTTTTGCCCATTCGGGGACGGAGGTTATTTGGGCACTTTTCGACAATTTTCGACACGGGCCTGGGCTGCTACTTGCCCAGAGTATGGCGAATCATGCGCAGCAGCAAGGACGGGAACTCACGCAGGGGCGGTTCAGGGATTGGCGATTGCATAGCCTCGGCAATCACAGCGGCCCACCCGAGGGTGAGGTAGAAGTCCTTGAGGTCGGCGGTGAAAAATCCCTGAAAGGTGATGAAATCTACGGTAAATCCCCGCAGAGTCTGGTCGACCAAGGCGCTGAGTGCGCCGCCAAAGATCAGGATCAGGGCCAGGTCTGTGTAGACATTGCGCCGTTTTAGGGCGCCAGTATAATAACTGTACACACACCAGGTAAGGAAGAGAATCAGAACAGCTGCCAGAGACAAAATGGCCAGCGGTATATCCCAGCCCAGGCGGTTAGGTATCCAGGCGGCCTGCATGTTATGGACCTGTTGCAGGGAGAAGCCGGGAATCAGGGGGATTGTCTGGTCCTGAAGGTAATGCACCACCAAGAGCTTGCAGATTTGATCAATAATGGCCAGGCCCAGAGAGAAGAAGAGTAATCTGGTACGTGGTAATGTGGGGCGCGGTATTTTCATGGCTGCCAGTTCTGTAAGTCCACCTGCCAGCCAGAGAAAGGCCAGGGGCAAGATGCCGGAGGCGGTAAAGATTCTGCCGCCGGTGATTAGCTCCAGCAACAGATAGAGTAGCCAGGGCAATAGAAAAGCAAATTTAACCTTAGATGGTTTAAGTATTGTCACGTGTACACCTCCATGCAGCTATTATAGCAAAAACTGCCCCTGAAGGCAGTTTTTATAGTCTTTTTATTTGCTGTCAGCGTAAGAAAATACTGGTCGCAGACGCTGGGCCAAGAGCCAGATAGCGCTGAGCAAAAACACAAACCAGAAGCTCACCAGACGTAGAATCAGGGCCGCCGCCAAACCAAATGCTGCCGGAATGCCAAAGGCACTAAGGCCAGCTGTCATGCTTGCTTCCACGGTTCCCAGGCCGCCGGGCAACAGGGGCACCATCCCCAACATGTAGCTGATGTAGGTTACGGATGCTGCTTGAAAAGCAGTGACCTCCAGGCCAAGATTCGTCCCAATAATGATTGTCTTGGCGGCAAAGAGCATCCAGATTAACAATGCAAGCATCAACTGCCCAGCCAGCCACTGAGGCCGGACGCACATCCGTTTTATCGTTTGTTGGTAGCGGGTAATACCGGAATGGAGACGCGCAGGCAGAAAGCGACTAAATAGCGTCGGTCTGAATACAAGCGAGATTAATAAAAGTAAAAGCATTGCCAAGAACAGCAGGCCTGCTAGTATCGGTTGCCTCAAGCTAGAAAGCGTGCCGACAGTAAACAGGACATGACCTGTGGATAGGAGGGCAAGGCAGGAAAAACCGATTAAACTCAAGGTTTTCTGGGCAGCAGTTATTGCTCCCGCTTCGGCTAATGTTATCCCTGCTTTATCCCGGAGCAGTACTGTCTTTACTGCCTCGCCACCGGCTTTCACAGCCGGGGTCACCGTTTCGACGAAAGTGCCAGCCATCAGGATGCCCATGACCGCTGTCATATCAAGGGAAGAACCGGCTGCAGATATTATCAGTTGCCACTGGCGGGCTATTAAAACAATGGTGAGCAATTGAAGTAGACATAGCAAGAGCAATGTGTTGGGATTGAAACTGAAGAGCACAGTTCCAAGGGTAGAAAAATCAGTTCGCCAGAGCAGAAAAAGTACCGCCGCTATACCGAAAGACACGAGCAAAACGCGCTTATTCATGCGTCAGCATCCAAGGGTTTTGAGAGCAGAATAGAAGAATGCGTCGCCAGGCAATTATGGTTGCGGAGGATACAGTTTATATGCCAGCAGCGATTGGTCAGACAGGTGTATAAATCGTGCAGGTCGCGACGGGGCGGGCGCAAAATAATCCTGGCGCCCCGGGGCAGATTGCGCCAGGCGTGGTTTAGGATTTCAGATTGGGGCTGGGCCTGGCGTGCGATATGCACTAATGTATATTGAGAGAGATCGAAATCACAGCCGTTGGCGCGGAAAATTTGCACTTTGCCTTTGCATTTATGTCTGGAGACGACTCGACGCGCCAGCCGTACTGCAGTAGGGTCACAATCCAGGACATCTACATTGGCGCCTGTCTGGGCGACAATTTCCAGGGCGGTTCCCGGTACCGGTCCGCCGCCGATGCACAGCACCCGATCAGCGCTGCTGATTTTTGTCAGGCGTAATTCCCTATTAACCAGACCTTGATAATACTGGTTATAGACATGGACAGCCAGGGGCCAGGGGGCAAGAAAACGTTCCAGTATGGCAGTGCATACGGCAATCATCATTTCACCCCTTAGCTAAAGATACCGATTAGCAGCGTGCCCAATTGATTGATAAGGCCTGCTATCGTAAACGCTGATGCGATAGTGAATAAGCCGGTGAGCAAGGCAACTTTGAGGTTAAACTCTCTGATTATTACAGCAAACACCGAGAGACAGGGCACGTAGAGTAACGCAACTACGGCGCCGGTAAAGAGTTGCAAGGTTGTGAGGTCCAGTTCAAGAAGCGGCAGAACTCCCAATTCCCGGCGCACAACACCCAGAAGGAGACCTAAAGTGGCTTCCGCTGGCAGCCCGAGCCAATTAACCACCAGGGGTTCTACAACCGGCGCCACATGGTTCAGAATTCCTGTTTCCGCAACCAGCGCCGCAAAGGCGATACCCAAGAGCATGGGGATTTCTGCTTCTAGCATGAAATGTTTTGTGCGCAGCCAGATTTTTTTGCCCAAGGCCTGGGGATTGGGTTTGAGCAAGTTGGGAATCTCCAATAGCATGGGATCAATCCGTCCCGGCAGCCAGCGGTTGAGCAAGCTGCCGACGGCAATAATTATCAGCACTGAGAACATGTAGACAGCGATTAGGGCAGCCAGTGAACGGTCCCCCAAAAGAGCGATAAAAGCGCCGGTTTGGGCCGCACACGGTACAGCCAAGGCAACAAGAAACGTAACCATCAAGCGTTCTTTATAACTTGTGGCCGCTCTTGTGCCCAGGATTGCAGGCACGGCGCAGCCATAACCCATGATAAAGGGGACGATATTGGCTCCCTGGATCCCTACCCGGCGCAAACTGGCGTCCATGAGCACTCCCAGCCGGGGCATATAACCACTGTCCTCCATGAGCGAGAGGGCGACATAAAATAGAAATACATAGGGTAAAATCAGGGCAAATGGCCATTCGATTCCCTTGATTAACACCCCGTACTCGCCAATCAGAATATCCTGCCAGATTCCTTCCGACAGCCCATCACCGATGATTCGTGAGATAAAGGGGACATAGTAATTATCCAATAATGGCAGTAAGACTAATGCCCGGAGTGCCTTGCCTCCACCTACGACCAGTCCCATGGTGGCCAACAACACCATAGCTGCGATGGGCAGGCCGGGGAATGGGCGCAGTGAGGCGTTACCCAGTCGCTCCCAGAACCCGGGAGTGTGGTTGGTCTCATTTTGAGTGTGGGTGGCAATTGATTCTGCCCGTTGCCAGCGCTCCTCTTTACTTAGCGCGGGAGTACTTTGCTTGGCGGGTTTCTGAGCTGCCAGCCAGGCATTATCCAGCAAGTCCCTGAGGCCGAGGTTGCGTGTGGCAACTGTCGCGATCACTGGCGCACCCAGTGCACTTTCTAGAGCCTGGACATCGATTTCGATGCCCCGTTCCCGGGCAACATCTCCCAGGTTGAGGGCATAGACAATTGGGATGCCCCGGGCAGCCACCTGAAAGGCAAGATCCAGATTGCGTTCCAGGTTGGAGGCGTCTAAGACGCAGATAACGGCATCGGCGCCTTCCTCGAGCATCTGTGCGGCTACATCTTCTGCTGGTGAAGTAACTTCATCCAGGGAATAGATACCCGGCACGTCGATGAGGGTGGCTTTTTTACCCATGTACTTGACGGTCCCCCGGGTATAGGAAACCGTGGTGCCAGTATAATTGGCGGTGAGTACATCCATGCCTGTGAGTTTAGAAAAAATAACGCTTTTGCCCACATTAGGGTTACCCATGAGCAAAAGCCGGGTTTGGTGATTATGTTCCGTTGGGGACTGGGGAGTATTATGACAGTCCATGTTAGTTTTGCTCCACTATAATTTCTGCGGCCAGGCTGCGATCCACGGCTACGCAGCGACCTTTGATTTCTACGACCAGGGGACCGCCCAAAGGCTGCTGCGTTACTACTGACACGGCAGCGCCTTCCCGGATTCCCAGTGATTGGAGGAGCTTTACCCGGGGAAGCCGTTTAATCAGGTAGCTTTGTTTGTGTTTGACTTCTGAGAGCGGCATAAAGATACCACCTTCTAAATGAGAATCGTTCTCATATAGACAGGTTAAATATAGCATACTTTGGCGTTTCTGGCAATGGAAAAACCGCGGTTTGTTCCCGCGGTTTAAATGATTACTTGCCAATTGCTTTCTGGACGTTGGCTTGATGTCCCGGTTCTTCTTGCTGGTTAAAGTGGTTTTTGCTGCCCAAAAAGTGGATGCAGGAGTGGCCCGGGAAGTTATTATTGTAAATCGATTGAATGTCGTGGGGCATGCCATTGATGGAGGCAGCGAACCGATGTCCATTGACTTCCACAACGACTGGGCGGAATGCCCAGCTCCACTGGTAATTGTAGATTTGGTGCATTTTTGCAGTATCTGCCGCTGTTGCTGGCTCCACATCAGTGTGCAGGTAACCGCTCAGCCGGACAACGTTATAGGAGATGCCGGTGGCAATATCAGTCACCTTAGCGGTGGTGCCGATGGGGAATTCGACATTCACATAATCCCAGTGGGCGGCGACGGCGCCGCTGCCCCGTTCACTGCCAACAACCAACTGCTGGCCAACGCGAATGATATATGGTGAGCTGAGGTTGTTTAAATCTGCCAATCTGGCAACCGTAGTGTTGTAACGGCTTGCCAGTGCTGATAAGGTATCGCCTGCGACCACAGTGTGGGTGGCGTCCTGGTAGGGGTCCGGGATTTCCCGGGGTGTTCCCTGGATAATCAGGGTCTGTCCTACAAAGAGCGTGTCCGGATTGCTGAGGTTGTTCAAACGCATGATTTCGCTGACAGTTGTTTGATACTTATGGGCAATCAGGCCCAGCTGATCCCCGGCTTTGACTGTGTAGGTGATTTGGGAAGGTTGCTGGGGTTCTTGCGGCTGAGATTGATCCCCTGGCAGTTCGAGAACTTGTCCTACCTGAATTAAGTCAGGATTGCTGATGTTGTTGATGCTCACCAACTGATTGACGGTGGTGTTATTACGGCTGGCAATCAGACTGAGTGTATCGCCGCTTTTGACGATGTAAGTACTTTGCTTTTCTGCTACTTTCAACACCTGTCCGGCGCGGATCAGGTTCGGGTTGCTAATGTTATTGAGGCTGACCAGTTTGTTGACAGTTGTGTTGTGGCGCCCGGCTATGCCAGAGAGGGTGTCGCCGGTTCTGACTGTATAGGTGGCGCCCAACGCGCTGGCGGGGGCCATGGCTACTAAGAGACCGAGGGTAACTATAGCAGATTTCTTCACAAATTCAACTCCTTCCCGTGTTATGTCAACAATTGTAACACTAACTATTGCTGCGGGTAACCAGCAATTATTGGCATCAAGTCGACATAACAAAGCCCGCCGTGGGGCGGGCCTTGGGGAAGTTAATCTGCTAACACCTCTCGCTTAATAGCAACCAATGTCTCAAGATATTTTTCCGGTTCCTCGTAATTGGGGCTGTGACTGGACTCGTGAAACCACTCTAGTTTTTTGCCGGGGGCGGAAATGGTGTTATAGAATTCTTCAACCAGTGAGAAGGCCGTTACATAGTCATGGGCCCCAGTAAGGAACCAAACCGGGACTGCCAGTTCACTGACGTCGCCTGCGATATCCAGCGCCAGCAAAGTGTCCCAGAGGTGCTCGGCGGACTGCCTGTTGCCTCGAATCGAATTCACGGAGTCGACAATGCTGTATTCCGGAGTGAAGAATATGGTTTCCAGGATATCCCGTGTATTCGCACCTTGCTCTTTGGGGCTATATACTTCGCCGCCAAATTCATGCAGCCATTTTCTTTGGACGCTTAGGGGCTCGGCGTAGCCTTCTGTCGGCCAGGGTGGCGGGTCGATTGCCTCCAGTTCGGCGAGGGCTTCGACGTGGTCCAATTTACGGGCCGTTTCCAAAGTGAATTCATAGGAGATTTGCTCCGATTTTTTAAAGTTCACAATCTGACTGATGCCGATATAAGCGTGATAGAGTTCTGGGTGTTGGGCTACAGTATAAATGCCCACGGCGCTACCCCAGGAATGCCCTGCCAGAAAGAGCTTCTCTTTTTCCAACTCGTCCTGCAAGTAGATGCTGAGGTCTTTGGTGTCTTCGATCAATTGCTCCAAGGTCAAGGTTTCATCATACACATCTTTGTCCCAAGATTTGCCTGTGCCCCGCTGGTCCCAATGGACCACCACAAAATGCTCTTCCAGGGCCAGATTATAGCGAAAATGCATGGGGATAGCTGTGGCCCCTGGGCCTCCGTGGACGAAGAGGAGTACGGGGTTGTCTCTGTCCTGGCCCCGTATGGAAATCCATTGCTCAACACCGCCTAACTTCAGCCATCTCTGTTCTTCGATGCCGTTGGCGGTGGTAATCTTTGCGTCATTACGTCCCTGGTGTTTGTTATATTCCACATAGCCGATGACAGCAGCAGTCGCAGTAATCAGCAAAGCGAGACAGACAATCAGAATGTACTTCAGGATTTTCATAATCATGGTTATCCCTCCCTTTCTGCATCTTACATTAATTTGGCGCCTCTGTGAGGGTGGTTACGGGATTGCGTTAAGCTTGTAAGCTTAGTGTAAAATGTTGCCGATGTAACAAAAGCTGGAACTTACCCGTCTAGAGTATAAGGGTAATTTATCGGCTATGAAGGCCCCATTGTAATCGGGGGATATGATAAAATTATGTTCAGGAAGCAAGCTAGCAAGGGAAGCAGCAGGGAGGTAGAAAGCATGGCCAAGTTCACCCGCGAATTCTGGCTGTTACCGCTCTTCGCCAGTGTCGCCCTGATCTTTGCAGGTTGGGAGTATGCGCCATTGGTGTGGTTTTTGTTTTATGTCTGCGCCGGCTGTATCGTCCTCAGTCTGGCGTATAGGTTGCTGCCCTGGTCTGTGCAAATTGCCCGGGAAATCAAATACGGGCGTTCCCGCTATGTCGAGGCCGGTAGCTCGATTGCAGTAAAGCTGCGGGCAGAAAACAAGGGTCAATTGCCAATACCCTGGCTGGTTGTTCGCGACGGCGTGCCCAGGACAATAGGCAAATCTGAAGCACATTCAGCGGAGGAACGGGCGCTGTGGCTGTGGCCCGGCAAAGGGAAAACGCTAACATATACCCTTGACGATATGCCCCGGGGAGTGCATAGCTGGGAGTTTTCAGAGCTACTGGCCGGCGACCCGTTGGGCCTGGTGCTGTTTCAAAACCGGGTATGGGACGCCAGCCAATTGGTGGTCTACCCGCGTACTGTGGCCCTGGATACATGGCAATTCTTTCCCCGACGGGTGGACGGCAGCGCCGCTGCCAAGAACAGCCATAATCACGACCAGTCCCAACTGGTAGGTGTCAGGGAATACCGTCCTGGTGACCGCCTGAGCATGATACATTGGAAGACCAGTGCCAGGACTGGCATCTTGCATTCCAAGGAATTTTCTCCGTTATTGATGGACTCGTCCCTGGTGGTTCTCGATTGCAGCGCTAGTGCCTGGGAAGAGGGCTTCAACCCCCTCTATGAAGAGGCGGTCACCGTTGCGGCCTCGCTGGTGCGGGCCGCATGGTTACAGAGGATTCCGGTGCAGTTCCACAGTAATCAGGTTGCCGGGCAAACCCGCCTGGGAGTTGCAAACTCTGCTGAGTACACCCGATTCTTGCTGCACATGGCCGCTATTCAGCCCTCAGGAAAACAGCCTTTGAGTCAGTCAATTTACAATGAGCTGATGACCAATGGAATAAATATTATTGTGGTCACACCGGTGATTGGCGGCCGGTTGCAGCGGATGTTGATGCGCTTGGCCGGCAAGGGTAACACCGTGACTGTGATCAGAGTTGATGATCGCGCTGCCCGCGCAAACACCCGGCTCAATGCGGCCAGCAATTTCAACATTCTCACAGTCGGCAGGGCTGAAGAGCTGCAGGCAGTCAGGAGGGGCAGTGCATGAAACTCAAGGGTAATTTACTATTTAACATAATCTGCTACCTGTGGCTCACAATGCTGGTTCTGGGGCTCAGTGTGACTTTACAGTTTGCAAACCGGGGCACAATTTTGTTTGCGGTCATCTTCTTTTCGCTTGTTGACCTGGTCCTGGAGCGGGTATTACCTGGTATCGCAGTAAAACTGCTTGTATCGCTGTTGCTCATCCATCGCACCTTCTACGTGGGCAGTTTTTTGGACCAGCGTTGGCTGGGTTGGTTGTGGCATGATATGCATCAGGATTGGTTGTTTCTGCAGAATCGCGGGTTCTTGCAACTCTCACCTGTTAGCAGCCTTGTTATGATTCTGTTTTTGGCGATGGTGCTCCAAAGCTTATACTTTGTGTTTCTTTCCCGGCGCCGGGGTGCGCTGCCCCTCTTGTTTCTGGGAGCGGTGCTGCTCACCTTCAGCTCAATGTTTTTCCGCATCGAAATTGGCGGCTATTTATTTGTCTATATTCTGTTGGGGTTGGTGGTGATGGCCACAACTCATATTCAGCGCAATTTCGCCATTCCCCTGGAGCGCTGGCTCAGTGTCCTAGTGATAGTTGCCCTCTGCCTCACCTCTGTGGCTTGGGCGCTGCCTGCCCACGAGCCGCGTTTGGGTGATTTGTATCAGGAGTTGAAGACACGCTGGGATGAATGGCGAGATAATGGTGAGGACACCGAGCCGGTTCGGGTGGAGATTGGTTATGGAGTATATGATACCAATCTGGGCAGCCCGCTTAGCACCTCTTATTCGCCGATGCTGGCGGTTACATCGCCAGTGTCTGTGTACTTGCGTGGTGAATCCAAGGACTTCTATACCGGTAGCGGTTGGCGTTCTAGCGGTCGCCCCCGTTTCCACCCAGAACCCGGGGCCAATTTGGCGCCAGAGGAAATTGAGGGCGAGGAGGTTCTGATTACTGTTTCTGTGCTAGATACGCTGCCCGGAGTTGTTTTTACCCCCCGGTATCCGCTAACTGTAAATTACGATGGTGTCGATGCTCGCCTGCAATTGGAGGGGGAAGCCAACCCCTTTGGCGATTATGACCTGCGATTGACGCGCAATTTGCGGCAAGGCGACACTTATACCATCTATGCCCTCTTGCCCGATGATGATCCCGAACATCTGCGCACACTGGGCATGGATCAGGCAGCACAGCGTTACCTACAACTGCCCTCGCTGCCGGAACGGGTCAGCGAGCTGGCTGAAGAAATAGCCGGCGCTTATGATAATCATTATGATCAGATAGCGGCGCTGGTCAACTACCTGCGCAACAATTACTCATACACCCTGGATACACGACAGCCCCCAAGCGCCAGTGACTTTGTGGACGATTTTTTGTTTGAACTTCAGGAAGGTTACTGTGTGCACTTCTCATCTGCCCTGGTTGTAATGGCCCGATCCCTAGATATTCCTGCCCGTTGGGTTAAAGGGTTCAACGCCGGTGAAAACACGGGCTATGATTATTTTATCATGGCCAGACATGCCCATGCCTGGGCTGAGGTATGGTTTGATGATTATGGTTGGGTGCCATTTGAGCCCACTCCTGGCACCGGTTCAGCGCCAGAAGGTGGGGCGCCTGTCGGAAATGGAAATGGCGCAGATAATGGCTCCGAAACAATTGCGCCCGGTGAACCCCACGTGCCCCCAGAGCCAACCCCACCCGAAGATCCTCGATTGCCTGAGGGGGAACCGGTTGAAACGCCAGCGGGGAGGGCGCCCTTTGCAATTCAATTCGATTTTAATTTATGGTGGCTCGCAGCCCTGACACTGATTGGCCTGCTGGCAGGCGGAATTGTCTACCAGGTCCGGCGGGTCCCCCGGGCTGAAAAGGAATATGCCCGTTTGCAAGGTCGGCTTGCCCTGTTTGGCTGGCAGCGTTGGTGTTGGGAAACTCCCCGGGAGCATGTTGCCCGCGTCCAACAGTCCCTACCCGGCGGGGATGCTTTGGCCCGGCTGGTGGCAATGCTGGAAGGTGCGGTTTATGGCGGCCATAACCTGGACCGTGACAAATTCAGGACCTTGAGCAAGGAGTTTTCGCATTTCCGGCTGGCGAAGAATAGGATTCGGCACCTCGTCAAGCGGCACTAAGTTGACAAATAACAGGATTATATGAAAGAATAACGCATAATTCGGGAGCTGAGGTGACAGAAATGGATAAAAGACCTGTGGTGATACTTGATTTTGGTGGCCAATACAGCCGCTTGATTGCCCGGCGTATCCGGGAATTAAAACTTTGGTCGGAAATCTTGCCCTGGAATGCCAGCGTTGAACAGATTGCTGCCCACAATCCCCAGGCGTTGATTCTTTCCGGGGGACCGGCCAGCGTCTATAGCGAGGATGCACCTACCCTTAACCCTGGGGTTCTGGACAGGGGGTGGCCGGTGTTGGGTATTTGCTATGGTATGCAGTCACTTGTTAAGCTTGCCGGCGGCACGGTGCAGCGGGCGCCCAAGCGGGAATATGGCGTGATGCCGGTGGATTTTGATGAGCATCCTTTGTTTGCCGGTCTTGAGCATCCTTTCCGGGCGCTGATGAGTCATAGCGATTTTATCAGTCAGGCGCCGGATGGGTTTCGGACCATAGCCGCTACTGCTTCCACTCCTGTGGCTGCAATTGCCGATGATGAGCGCAAGATCTATGGTGTGCAGTTTCACCCCGAAGTGGCCCACACAGGCCAGGGGGCTGAACTCTTGGGCAATTTTTTGTTTAAACTCTGTGGCTTAAAGGAAAACTGGTCGATGGCTGATTACATAACCGAGACTGTTGCCGCAATTCAGGATCAGATTGGCGATAATCCGGTGATTTGCGGCCTCAGTGGCGGTGTTGATTCCGCAGTTTCTGCAGCGCTCGTCCACCGCGCTGTTGGCGACCAACTAACCTGTTTCTTCGTCGATCACGGTCTGTTGCGGCATAACGAAGCTGAAGAAGTGATGTATACATTTGCCGACAAGGGGATTAAGATACTAAAAATTGATGCCCGGGAGCGGTTTCTCACTGCCCTCAGCGGTCTCATTGACCCGGAGGCCAAGCGCAAAGCGATCGGCACTCAATTTATCAGGGAATTTGAAGCTACGGCACGTAAACTGGGGGATGCCAAATTTCTTGTCCAGGGGACGGTTTATCCCGATGTTGTGGAGAGCGGTTCTGGTGGTTCCCAGACAATTAAAAGCCATCATAATGTTGGCGGTTTGCCTGAGGATATGGAATTTGAGCTCTGTGAGCCGGTGCGCGAGTTGTTTAAAGACGAAGTGCGGGAAGTTGGCAGCCGTCTAGGCCTGCCGGACGAAATCGTCTGGCGTCAACCCTTCCCCGGGCCCGGTCTCGGCATCCGTGTCCTGGGCGAAGTGACAGCGGAGCGCCTGGAAATAGTCCGGGCCGCCGACGCGATTGTCAGGGAAGAGATTGCTGCTGCCGGCTTGGATCGGGAAGTGTGGCAGTATTTCGCCGTTTTGCCTGGTGTCCAAAGCGTTGGCGTCATGGGCGACGCCCGCACGTATCAGGAATTAGTGGCGGTACGAGCAGTGACCAGTGTCGATGGCATGACCGCCGACTGGGCCCGTATTCCCTGGCCGGTGCTGGAGCGAATTTCGCAAAGGATTGTCAACGAGGTTGACCATGTGAACAGAGTTGTCTACGATATTACCGGCAAACCGCCGGGAACAATTGAATGGGAATAGTAGCAAGAAAGCCAAAAACCCCGCGTTAGCGGGGTTTTTGTGATGTGGTGGCCAAGAATGATAACATTCTATTATTCAGGGGGAATAATTCCATCATCCTACTATTTAGCCTGACATTTCCCCAACGCTATTTGCTATATTTGGGGTTTCTTGTTTGTTTGCGCCTTGCATCTACGATATAATTATTATAATAAATTACCACTTTATGGTTTTGAATGTAACCTAAATGGTGAAATATGTCGAAGTTTGTAGTGCGAAAATTCTTGACAGGGGGGGAGATGCCTTACCCTTAAGGTATAAAATTTAAGGAGATGATTGCTGTGTTCAAGAAGATGCTTGGTGTAGTACTTGTTTTGATGCTCGTCGCCGTTACCACTACTCCTGCTTTCGCGCATAGTAACCCCCTAGAAGATAAAGAGTACTATTTATCAGACGTTGCTCTATCTGACGCAGACCAACTGTTTTTAGAGAAAGTTGTATCTGTTGGTGCGTTTTTTGAACTTGACAGTGCCACAAATAATCTATCCATAACTTTGACAGAATACGAGTTAGTTAATGAATATGAGTTCACTCAAGACGAATATGACAGATTAATGACAGATGTAGTTGGAACAAGTTCTCCTATGAACCCAGATTTAGTACAACCAAACCTTCATGTAAGTGGTGGTGCTCTATACATTAGCCATACTGATTTGATAGTTGGTAGTGCTGCAGTGCTAGTCACAGCGGCGCAGGCAGGGCCAGTTGCACTTAGTGCTGCCTTGACTGCACTTGCGAGCGTAGTTGGTGGACCAGTAGGAACAATCCTAGGTGTAATAGTATCGGTGGCAGCATTACCATCACTTACAGAATTGGCTGGGCGGATAATCTTTGCAGTGGCAACAGGACAAGGTATTTATATCAAACCGGTTCTTTGGTATCCTCCTTTGGAAATGGGTTACTGGTAAACCAAAAAATGAGGTGATTTTGTGCAAAATAAAACCCTACTTACAAATTTGTCCCTGATTGGCTATGTTGGGCTACTTGTATCGATAGCTGGGTTCTATGGTTATTATCTTCCACATGACGATGCCTTCCTTCTGCCATGGCTGTTAATTGCACTTTTTAGCTCAGCCTTGCTAGGCTATAAGAACTACAAGGTTTATCAGGCAACAAAAAGCAAATTATTTCTCCTGGATCCTATCTTTACTTTAGTGTTTTTGTACTTGCCATCTGTCATCTCTCTACCAAGGGGGTTGTCAATTCTCCTTCCGATTCTCGCTGGTGCAGCGTTTGCCTTGATATTAGTAAATTTAACGTTTCACCCATGGAAAAAAGAAGCCTAAACGACAAACGGATGAGTAACTAACCCCTTGTTTTGTACAGCGTGAACCCGTTGCGCTTACGCCTGTTTTTGCTAGAAAGAAGGAGACACCCGTAACCTAAACTGTCCAATCAAGTAGAAAGGGCGGAAAAAAACCATGGCGTCAACCATCCATTTGGTTGGCGTCATGGTATATTTACTGTCCAACTCAGGATGTTTGTTTATGGCAATCTAGAATTAGCGAGTTTGGCAACTAAAATTTAATAGTCCGCTCCAAAATAGAGGAGCCCCGGCATAGCATCCCAAATTAAACCTCTTGACCGCTAAATCAGGAGGTATGAAAGGAATGCTAACCGTGGCTCGTATTGATTGTATCAAAGAACAACGTGAAGTAGAAGGATTATCTGTAAGTCAAATCGCAAAATCTCATAACATATCTTGGGCAACAGCTAAGA
>VEMY01000035.1 GCA_009711825.1 Bacillota bacterium
GAACACCCTTTCGCTGGTTGTTGGGATTTAGGCACTTCCATTTTACCAGCAAGGGGTGTTTTTGTACACCTTTGAGGCCAATAAAGTCAGGGGTTTACGGGTGTTTTACACCTGCGAAACTTGAGTAAATACATTTTTCACACTTCTTCTCGCAAAGAGGCGTATTTGTCAGGACACATTTTGGATTCTTTCTGATAGAAATAGCTGCTTTTAGGCATGCCCGTCATCCTGAGCAGCTCATTCAACGGGTACCTCGTCCTCAGGGCATCGATCAGGCTTGCTTTCTCCTTGTTCGCCAGCTTCCGGGGATCGATGCCCTGGTCTTTTTTTATAATTTCGGCCGCCTTGTTCAGGATATCCAGTTCCATCTGCTGTCGGTATATCTGTTTCTTCAGAGACTCGACCGTTGCCAGAAGCCCATCCCTGTCATCGTGAAACGACGGTTTACCAGAATCATTCATATTCGCGTCCCCCCGAGCAGCTCTTTTCTCCACTTATACAGGCTGCACCTGCTGACACCAAGCCTATCGGCAATATCTGCTGCAGGTCCTTCCCTGGCGCACAGTTCAACCTGCTTCTCGCTTCTGCTCTTGAGAGAATTGTACCACACCACCGCACTTCACACGAGCTTTACGTTCCCAGGGAGCTAGTTCATCTATCCATATTGTAAGGGTCCGACCGCTCTTACTGTCCTGCTAGTATTGCGCCCGTGTTCCAGATAGTAACTAACAGCAGCCTCCATCTGGTGCTGAGTATATAATCGGCTTCTATTAATGCTCTCATGCAGCTGACCAGTCTCCTGATATTCCCTGTACCATCTGACTAACATCTTATAGCTTGGATACCCTAATTCCCTTATAGTGTCGGCCGCAGACAGGTCATATTTAATGTAAAGTTCTACTGCACGTATACGGTCTTCATACGAATACACTTGGACTACCTCCTGACTAGTTAAGTCCAGGTTTTCGTCCGCACCCCCCTTATGGGCATTATGGGTTAGCAGTTACATCAAGCATCCATGGTATAAGCCTCACCATCGATGAGAAAGGTATCTTCATCCTGCCAGCCAAGATTCCAGTGTTCATTCCATTCCCCATGAAACACTAGCCAATCCCGGCTCAACACCCCCGGAACCATCGCCTCCTGAATATGTACGCTGGTACCCCCACCCAGCGCCCCTGCATTAACTTCTCTAGCGTGTATGCCCCACAGGGGACGGAACTCTGTCCAAAAGAGTATCACTACCCATTACAGTGGCAAACCCAACCAGCCACAAAACTGGCAGTACACCAATAATGAAAAGCACCAAAACCAGCGTTGCCCTGAGTGCTGGCACAATTCTATCGAAGCCGCCACTACGGAACAACTTAAACGCAGTTAGCACAAAGAGCAGCGAAGCGGCCCAGGGCACCCACCGTCCAAGAGCGACAAGATAAGCCAGGTTTGAAACAGGCACTAAACTAAGACCAAGCGATACCCCAGAGACCATACAAAGTGCAAACAGCAACCGCGGCGAACTTACTCGCTTCCAAACCGCCCACAGAGCCACAATCGTCAGCAGCCAGAAGATTACCTGCCCACCCAGCTCCAAGATTATGTTCAGCTCAAACAAAAGAATGGACAGAAAGATAAGCAATCCAACATAAACAAAAGGCATCCACTTAAGATGTTTAACTGCTACCCTCTCCTTTACCCAGATTTTCTATCTTTGGTCAAGATACCTCTTAATGTTTGCAGGGTTAAATCTTATCCAGAAAACAACTCATGCATGCATCCCAAGTTTGGCCGCCGGGGCGTTGCCTTTACAGGCTCGTCCACCCGAACTAATTACCAAGTCAACTGTTGCAATGCAAAATGCACGGTCACTAAAACAGTTGAGGGCTATGAGAGAAAGCCCCTCAACTGTTATCCTCTATGCAATTTGCGTAATAACAAGGTGTGCTGAAACAGGCCTTGTGCCTCCAGCGAGAGGAGTGATGGTTAGTGCCGTTGCATTGCCAGCAGGATTACGCACAGTGAGTATTGAATTGATGGCTGTCGTAGTCACAAGAGCTATTCCGACGATCTGGGAAGTGCCAGTCGCTCGACCGACTACTGTATAGTCAAGGTCAGCGCCGTCGAGAGTTAAAATTAGTTGGCCTGCTTCGCTCACGCTAACCTGAAACAGAACCTGATAAGTGCCAATATCAGACAAGTTAAATGTGTCGGGGCCAGTACGGAATATAGTAGTCCCACTAGTAGGTCCATCTTGGGGAAAGTCTACATCTGTACCAGGAGCAACTGTTGCAGCATTATCAGGAGGCATCAACGCATAAAAATCGGCGTAGGCTAACAATCCCCCAGCTGGTCCCTGTTCACCTTGAGGTCCTTCTGGTCCTTGAGGTCCCTGTGGACCTTCGGGGCCTGGAGGCCCTTGCTCACCCTGAGGTCCCTGTGGACCTTCGGGGCCTGGAGGCCCTTGCTCACCCTGAGGCCCCTCGGGTCCTTCTGGACCTGGAGGTCCTGGAGGGCAAATACATTTTCCCATATTCTCACATCCTTACTTGCTAGGTCTGGTATATAATATTCAGAGCTAAAATAGGTGTGAGATTTATACACATAAACATATACCAATACTTTTTAATCAGCATAAGATAATAGAAGAGGTGAAAATAAGGAAGGGATATTAATGGCTGATTGCCCAATAGTAGGCATTTTGGTACCTAACAGAACCAAAAGAGTAAAATTATTGAGACTGTATCAGCATCGTCACAGTCTGCCCTTGAAACTCTTCGCTTTTACTCGCACAGATATTCTTTGGAAAAAGCGTAAGATATTTGGACTCTGTCGGATTGACGGCAAGTGGACAAAAAAGATGTTTCCCTTTCCTGATGCAGTTTATAACCAGTGTTACAATAAAGAAACAACAACTATTGAGCACCTTAATAATGTCATTGGTGGCGACATGTGTTTTAACAGTATTAACTGGTTTAATAAATGGGAAGTTTACAACGCGTTAATCCAATCCAGTCTTCAAATGTATCTACCAGACACATTTTTATTAAATGATGTGAATGTATCAGGGCTATTGAAGAAATATAAGCTGATATACGTTAAGCCAACTTATGGATATCATGGAAAAGGCGTGCACAGGATAAAGCTCAAGGGAAATGGAGATATTCATATGTCTACTCACAGCTTGGCTCCTAGATTAATTTGCCGAAAAAATGAAGATATACAGCAAAAACTAGCTAAACTCCTAGGTGAAAAAAATTATATAGTGCAAAAGGGAATTCAAACAAGTAAAATAGATAATCAAAACTATGATATTAGGGTACTTGTTCAGAAAGATATTAGCGGCAAATGGACTGTTTCCACCATGGTCTGTAGAGTGGCTAATCAGCTTTACTTTAACACCGGTGTATATGACTCTATTTATGATGCTAAAGAAATACTTGATCAGGTATTTCCCTTGAAAACGATGAAAGAAAAAACTTTCAATTCTATTAACAAGATAAGTGTAAATGCAGCGCAAGTATTGGAAACTAATTTGGGCTTGCTGGGTGAATTAAGTGTGGATTTTTTGTGTTAGACGAGGAGATGAATTTATGGATTATTGAGTTAAACGGTAAACCTCAAAAAAGCATATACAGGGACATTAATAAGTTTAAGTACGAACAGCTAATCTATCGCCGGCCAATTGAATATGCTTACTACCTTTCAACCCACTAATCAGGAGAAGCATGCAACTAACAGTCACACCAGTCGGGAGTGTAATTACTTTTGTGTAAATGGTTTATTCGCTAGTGATTTGTTTAGACTAGTATCGGCTCTTACTTTGGATTCTCCAGGATCAGGAGCACCGAACTTCCCATCTGCATATAAATCGGTTGCCCTGCGGCAATCCCCTTATAGGTCGGCACGCTTATGCTGATTGCCGCTTAAAATTCCATTGCCAAATGGACTCAACAATCCCGGGAAATGCCATTAACCTTATACCCCACAGCTAATAAGGCCAAAGGAAAGCCATACACCCAGATTATTCCAGAGACATATATAACTTCTACGAATTGTCTCGAATCCCTGCTAATCCTTACTAATGAATCTGTGTTTATTACGCTTCTGAGCAAATAGATTTCTGCAATCAATGAGATCCCCGGTGGCAAAGCCAGCCTACATCAACCGGGAGCTTATATCAACTGGTAATACCCATGGATATCGGTGAACTAATCCCGGGGGACGATTCAGTGAGGCTACTCAGCGCAGTGCTTGAAAGGATTGATTATAGTAAATTACACGCTGCGTACTCCCGGCTAGGGAGAATCAAGAGATCGCCAGAAAGTCTATTTAAAATACGGATACATGAACGGCATTTATTCAAGCCGTGAGCTAGAGCGAGCCTGCCGCCGAGATGTTAACTTCATGTATCTCTTTGGCCGAGCGTCGGCACCCGATCACGCCACCATCGCTCGTTTTCGCAGTG
>VEMY01000036.1 GCA_009711825.1 Bacillota bacterium
GCATCATCGTTTCTTCGAACCTTGAGCTAGGCCGGTGGAACGAAGTTTTTGGGGATGACAGGCTGACAGCAGCACTAATTGACAGAGTAATTCACCATGCCCACATCCTTGTATTCAAGGGTGAAAGCTATCGCTACAAGCAGGCTCTGAAGAGAAGACAAGAGAACTAGTGTACGTTTACCGGGATGCTATGCGACTATGAAAAAGTTAGTTGCCAAACTATAAAAATTTAACTTGCCAAAAACACAAAGAGCTATTGCCCCGGCCGAGTGATAATTGAAGTGGGTCGGGGTTTCTTTTTAAGCGATTTAAATATGCATTGAATAATGTTATCATATATGATAACATTATTCGTGTAAAAACGCATATGATGATAAAGGGGGGACGCAGTTGTCTTACGATGTAGAATTTTATCAAAAAGATAATGGTAATGTGCCCGTAAAAGACTTCTTATTATCAATGCCCCCCCAAAATGAGGGCCAAGGCTTTTAGTGAAATTGAATTGCTAAAAAAACATGGGCCAAAGCTTAGAGAACTATACACTAAACCGATCAAAGGAAAAAATAATAAAGGTATTTTTGAGTTGAGAATCAAGTTCTCTCGTGATATCTCAAGGATATTCTTTTTTGCCTATAGGAATAATACATTTATTCTCTTACATGGTTTCGTTAAGAAAACGCAAAAAATCCCAGAGCGTGAACTTGCAAGAGCCCGGAAATATAGAGAGGACTTTGAAAGAAGGTGCAAAGATGATTAAGCCCGGTGTTAAATTTGATGAAGTGAAAAAACAACTTCTGAAGGACGATGATTTTAGAGTTGAATATGATAAACTAAAGCCTCGATATGATGTGATTTCTCAAATTATTGAGGCTAGAGAAAAAATGCATATTACTCAAGAAGAATTGGCCTATAGAGCAGGGACGCAAAAGTCAAATATTTCTAGGTTAGAAAGTGGGTCGTACAATCCCTCTCTAGATTTTTTAATTAAAATCGCCAAGTGTTTAGATAAAGAGCTTCATATTGAAATTCGCTAGATGATTTTAATGGGCGTGGTCCGCTCGGTATCTTTCGAAACGCACACAGTCCCTTGCTGGAGGGTAGCAAGGGACTGTGCTTTTGGTGGGTATTTTTATTTTTCTTCGAAGCGGGCGGTGAAGAAGCGCAATTGCTTGGGTTCATAGACGAATTTTAAGCCCTTGATATCTTCTTTATGCTTATAGAGGTTGATAACGGCATCGGCGACCAAATCCAGATGCCTGTAGGTATATACCCGTCTGGGGATGGTGAGGCGTACAGTTTCCAATTTAGGCCGATAGTTTTCGCCGGTGGTTTTGTTCCTGCCGGCGGAGACATTGCCCCGTTCCATGGAGCGGACACCCGAGTCCATGTAGAGGTTGGCGGCCAGGGACTGGGCCGGGAAATCTTCCTGGTCCAGGTGGGGACAGAAGCGGCGGGCATCCAGGAACACTGCGTGGCCGCCCACCGGCTCAACGATCGGCACACCCGCTTCCTTGAGTCTATCCCCGAGATATCTGACCTGCATCACCCGGTGTTGGATATATTCATATTGCATGGACTCCTTGAGCCCGAGGGCTAGGGCCTCCATGTCGCGGCCGGCCATGCCGCCATAGGATGGCATGCCTTCGAAGACTACAACCAACTCTTTGGCCTCCAGGAATAGGTCTTCGTCTCTTAGGGCCAAGAAACCGCCGATGTTAACAATGCCATCTTTTTTGCCGCTCATGGTGGCGCCGTCGGAATAACTGAACATTTCCTGGGTAATTTCCTGAATCGATTTGTCCTGGTAGCCGGATTCTTGTTCTTTGATGAAGAAAGCGTTTTCTGCGAACCTGGTGGCGTCATAGAACACCTTGATGCCATGTTTTGCGGTTAACTCACGCACCGCTTTCATGTTGGCCATGGAGACTGGCTGACCGCCGGCCAGGTTGACGGTGATGGCGAGACAGACATAAGCGATATTATCTGCGCCCTTTTCTTCTATCAATTGCTCCAGCTTGGCAATGTCGATATCGCCTTTAAAGGGGATGTCCAGCCCGGCGTCGTGGGCCTCTTCCTTAATGATGTCGACGAAGATGCCGCCATTGGCTTCCTGATGGTATCTGGTGGTTGTAAAGTACATGTTGCCAGGGACGAATTGCCCCGGCTTGATGGCAATCTTGGAGAGGATGTTTTCCGCGCCCCGCCCCTGATGCGTCGGCACCAGGTAGGGGAGGCCGAACAGTTCCGTTACTGTTTGCTCCAGATGCTTGAAGTTTTTGCTGCCGGCATAGGCCTCGTCGCCCTGCATCAGACCGGCCCATTGCTTGTCGCTCATGGCGTTGGTGCCACTGTCGGTCAAGAGGTCGATGTACACATCTTCCGAGTTGATCAGAAAGGTGTTATAGCCGGCTTCTTTAATGACCTTTGCCCGCTCTTCCCGGTTGGTCATCTTGACGGTTTCCACACTCTTAATTCTAAAAGGTTCTGCCGGATATTTGCTCATATCCATTTCTACATTCCTCCTCATGGCTGTTTGCTGCTAGTTAATGCAAATTGCGTGCCACAGCGATTTAGCACGCTAGAGAGTGAAGAAGTACGCCCGTGTAAAATAGCTTTACACGGGCGTAAATACTGCTTACGGTTGTAAATATCTTTTACGCTTTTGAATAGGCGCGTAGTTTGTTAATTACTGTGGTATGGGAAACACCCAAGGCCTGGGCAATTTCCCGGGAGGAAGTGAACTTGTCGCTGGCCTCAAGGATATACTTGCGCTCAATATTGGCAAGTATTTTATTCAGCTCCACGGGAAAGTGGATGACCTGCGCATCGGGGTCTGACCCTTGGACCTTAGGGATAGCAGGTGCATCTTCCACCAGCAGGTGCTCCGTCCTAATTACATCCTCAGCAAAGATAAACGCGCGTTCAATGGCATTCTGGAGTTCCCGCACATTTCCCGGCCACGGGTGACGGAGCAGTTTGTCCATGGCGGCATCGGAGATTTCTAATTGGTCCTTATCCATTTTTTCCGCGATTAGGGTAATGAAATACTCGGCCAGGATGGGGATGTCTTCTGTCCGTTCCCGCAGAGGGGGGATATGGATAGGCACGACATTGAGGCGGTAGTAGAGGTCCTCCCGGAAAGTGCCCCCCTTGACCAAAGACTGCAAGTTGTGGTGGCTGGCGGAGATTATGCGCACATCGGTGGGTATCTCCTTCTTGCCACCCAGGCGCCTGATACTCTTCTCCTGGATGACCCGGAGAATCTTTGCCTGCAAGTGCACGGGCAAGTCGCCAATTTCGTCCAGGAAGATGCTCCCTTCAGAGGCCAGCTCAAACAATCCCTGCTTGCCGGAGTTGCTGGCACCGGTGAATGCCCCGCGCTCATAGCCGAAGAATTCGCTTTCAATAAGGTTCTCGGGCATCGCGGCACAGTTTACGGCGACAAAGGGCCCGTCGCTGCGCTGGCTGTTTAGGTGAATGGCCCGGGCGAACAGCTCCTTGCCGGTGCCGCTCTCTCCGGAGATCAGGACATTGGCTTCAGTCTTGGCCACCACCCGCGCCAGCTCTTTGGTGTGTATGATGCTCGGGGAGTTACCGATGATGTCATCTAAGGAGATCAGCGAGGGACGGGAAACCGCCTGGATTAGGCGGCGCGCTTCCTCTGCGGTCCGAATGATTAAGAGGGCGCCCACGTTTTCGCCGGCTTCATTGCGCACCTGGCGGATGTCAATGTACAGGTGCACTGCCTTGTCGCCAATTACTTGGGAAAACTCCACTCCCTCCATGTCGGTGGTGTGGCGCTGAGGGTCGTATATGTTCTGGGGAATGACCTTATTAACCTTTGTGTTCATATCCCGGGAGGTGAGGTTGAAGATCTGCTTGGCGATTTTATTACAATAAAGAAGCTCCCCTGAGCTTCCCACCGAGACTATCCCCACATTTAGGCTTTCGATTATGGTCTGCAATTCCAAGGCACGCTTTTCGAAATCGAGCATGTCTAATTGGGTGACCGCCACCACCTCGGCCACCGTATCCTTTAGCCACTGTTCGAAAGCATGCCAGGACGCATCAATTCCTGCTAGTTCCACGGAGATATACGGCGGATTGATCTCCATCTTGAGAATGTTCAAGTTCTTGGCTGTGAAGGCGTCGACGATCTTCTTTGCCATTCCGATTCTATTGTCTGTGACCAGTAATCTAATCTTTCTGTTCATTATGCACCTACTCAATTTGTCCTTTGTAATATATTCCCGTATCGGTCCGGTATTTCCTGCTGGAGTGTCTGGCTGCAGGGTGGTAGAATTTACGTTCTTGCTCGCGGTGCCAGGAGGAAAGTATGTCCTGCTGTCGAAATATTAAAGGTGATTATTGGCATATCTTTCCCCGCTTGCGGCTGGGGATGTATACATATGAGTTCCCGAGAGATGTTAATTTCGGAGGTTAATAAAGCCGGAGGGCTTAGGAGGAAGGGATGGAAGATGAAGATAATCCAATTGGAAACCCATGGCTTAGATGTTGAGTTGAAGCAGCTCCAGGAGGAGGTCAACGTCGCCCATCGGTTGTTGACGGAAAGACGGGGGGCGGGTAGCGAGTTTACTGGCTGGCTGGATTTGCCTGTGGAGTATGACAAAGAAGAGCTGGAGCGGGTCAAGGCAGCTGCCGCGCGCATCCAGGGGCAAAGTGAAGCCCTGGTAGTGGTTGGTATCGGTGGTTCCTACTTGGGCAGCCGGGCTGCAATCGAGCTGCTGGGCCACAGCTTCCGCAACCAGCTGCCGGGCAAGACCGCCGTTTACTTTGCCGGTTATAACATGAGCAGCAGCTACCATCAGGAGCTCTTTAATCTCTTGGCTGAGCAGGACTTTAGCGTCAATGTGATCTCCAAATCCGGCACCACTACCGAGCCGGCGATTGCCTTCCGGATGCTGCGGGCGCTCTTGGAGGATAAGTATGGCCGGGAGGGGGCCCGCAAGCGAATCTTTGCCACCACCGATGCCCGCCGGGGCGCTTTGCGAACGTTGGCGGAGCAGGAGGGCTATGAGACCTTTGTGATTCCTGATGCGGTGGGCGGTCGCTACTCGGTGCTGACGCCGGTGGGGCTCTTGCCGATGGCTGTGGCCGGAATCGATGTGGAGCGGGTGCTTTCGGGCGCCGCCAAGGCCCGGGAGGAGTATTCAACTGCTACCCTCGCGGAGAACGTCTGTTACCAGTATGCGGCCCTGCGGAACTTGATGTACAGAAACGGCAAGCTGGTGGAGCTGTTGGTGGCCTATGAGCCGGGTTTGCAGACTCTGGGCGAGTGGTGGAAGCAGCTCTTTGGCGAGAGCGAAGGCAAGGACGGCAAGGGGATCTTCCCCGCTTCGGCGGTGTTCTCCACCGACCTCCACTCCCTGGGCCAGTACATTCAGGACGGGGAGCGGCATTTGTTTGAAACCGTGCTGCGAGTGGATTTCCCCCGCCATCAGTTGACTTTAGGCAGTGACAGCGAAGATTTGGATGGCCTCAACTACCTGGCTGGGAAGACCATGGACTATGTCAACCTCCAGGCCTTCCGGGGGACGCTCCAGGCCCATGTGGACGGCGGCGTGCCTAACATTGTCCTGAGTGTGCCGGAGGTAAATGAAGAGAGCTTTGGCGCCCTGGTCTACTTCTTCATGAAGGCCTGTGCCATCAGCGGCTATATGTTGGGGGTAAACCCCTTTAATCAGCCGGGGGTGGAGGCGTATAAAAAGAATATGTTTGCCCTCTTGGGCAAGAAATAGGTGTTTGAACTTTTTTATGGGTTAATCATATTGCTAGCCGGAATCGGTGTGTGGATTTTCGGCAGGCAGGGCCAGATAGAATAAGTTTCTAAATACGGAGCGGCTCCACGTGGAGCCGCTCCGTTTGCTTTAAGTAACTGTGACTTAAGGAAAAGAAAATTTTATTTAACTATATACCTCGCATAATTAAGTAAACGGTGTTATAATGCATTGTGTAATCAGGTTGAGTGAGGGAGGTTGTTAAATGGAGATTGCGCGTGAGATGCTCAAGGGGTATATCGACATCATAATTCTGGCCTTGTTGTCTCAGGAAGATCTCTACGGCTACGAGCTGGGCAAACGGGTAAAGCAGCAGACGGAAAACAAGTTTGAACTAAAGGAAGGTACGTTATATCTTGCCTTTAAACGCCTGGAGAAGGGTGAATTGATTGCCTCCTATTGGGGGAGCGAGTCTGTAGGCGGGCGCCGCCGCTATTACAAACTGCTGCCTGCCGGCCGGGATCATCTGAGGGCCAAGAAGCGTGAGTGGCAGCATCTCAAAGACCTGGTGGATATGTTTTTGGAAGGAGTGGAGCTTGATGACAGATAAGCTAAGTCGCGAGGCAAGGGCGAAGATTGACGCGATGGTGGAGCGGGTGGCACGCAAGGCAGGCTACACCGGCAGTGAGAACATGACATATAAAGAGCTTCTGTAGGCCCGGTTTGAGCAGGAGCGGGAGAACATTGCCCGGGAAATCAGGCGTCTGCGGCGTAAGTTCAGCAACAAACCAAGTAATACCGATTTTGCTGAGGAGATAAAGACATACCTGCAGGACGGACTGATTGATCTGATGAACGAGGGATATTCGGAGGCAGATGCGTTACGGATAACCATGGAGAAATTCGATGAGGCCGAACTCAATGAGGAGTTTAATGATTTTATTAAAGCTTTGGGAGGTTTTGATATGGAAGAGTACGCACGGCAGCAGGCAATGTATGGCAAGGATGACCCGGTGGGTCTGTTCTACGGTGGTTTTGATTCTGGGCCTCGCCCTGGGAATGGTGCTTGGTTACTGGCTGGGGCAGGAGATAATTGATGTGCTGATGGGCGCTGGCGTCGGGTTGTTTGTCGGGGTAAGCATGGGACTCGTCAGTCATGCGATTATAAGTTTAAAAAGAAAATAATTTGTACTGAAATAAGGGGCAGTCTTCAGACTGTGTGATATCAAGAAAACCACCGGTCGGTGATTTTCACTACAATTAACGTAAGCAGTTCAAAAAAAGTACTGTTAACAGGACCATAATTCGATTATTAGATTAAATATAAGTTGATATGCTATCAATTGATAGGATATAATGTTGATGTAGGAGGTGCAATCCTTGATAAGAAAGGTAATTTCACCCCAAGAGGAAGTGCAGTTATTTTTACAGGCACTAAAAGAGCTGTTATTGGAGCCGAAGTTCGACCCGGCTAGTGATCTTGATATACTAATGTCCAAACAGGGCGAGTCGCCTACAGATCCATATACGACAGTTAATACTATGTTAGACCTAAATTTTGATAAGGGCGACGTAGTTAAACAGCTATTAGCATTGCAAGTTGCAGATTATCTGGAGACAGTTTACGACAGCAAGGATGAGCGTTTGCCTCCATTTTATACTTTTGGGAAATCTATACAAAACAACGATGTATATATTAGAAGTCGTCAAAAGTTTGTGTATCCTTTCATTATGCAAGATATCCGTTCAAGCAGTTTCCCTACGCTTAACTGGAATTATGAAAGGGGAGTTTTCTGATGAGTAACGATTATTTGATTGGTGTAAAAGAAATGGATTGCCCTATATGCGACTTGAATCATTCAATTGAAATAAGACAGAGAATGACTAAGGGACTAGTGAAAAGTGAAGTAGTAGATTATGAGGAAATCTACTATTTATGTACAAAAAGTAATGAAGAAGAAAATCAGTTTGTTCCTGCTGGTGTAATGGATCAGAACCTTCTTAGAGCTCGGGACGCTTATCGGGCTAAAAAGGGATTGTTGAAATCCGAGCAAATTGCGGAAATTAGAAGCAGCTATGGATTAACTCAGAGTGATTTTTCGGCTTTGTTAGGATGGGGCGAAGTGACGATAACGAGATATGAAAGTAAGTCTATCCAGGACGAGACTTATGATAAGATTATGCGGATGACCAATGAGAACCCTATGTTCGCTCTAAATACTCTTGAAGAACACAAGGACCGTTTCACAAAAGAAAAGTATTATAAGATTAGAGAAAACATTACCAAGAAAGTGAAAGAGCGAGGACGGCTCTATCTGAAGAAGCAAGAGATTAATAGTTACTACGTCAATTACCAGGAAAAAAGTGATTATAACGGTTACAAGCGGTTAGATATTGAGAGGATTGAAAGTGTTATAGGTTACTTCTCACATTTTGTGAACAATCTCTTCAAAGTTAAATTAATGAAGCTCCTTTGGTATTTTGATGCACTGCATTTTAGACGGCATGGAAATGCCGTTACTGGGCTTGTTTACCAGCATATGACTTATGGAGCGCTACCTATTGCATTTAATGAGATTCTTCAGTTGCCAACGGTAAATATTCAAGAAGAGATTGTGTGCGAGGATATAGCCTATAGAGTTGTTCCCAACGGACCTGTCAGGGTTACAGATTTTTCAGTGGAAGAGTTAAATGTGCTTGAGACTGTGGCAACTAAGTTCAAGAACTATAGTGCGAAAGAGATTGTTGAATACATGCATGCGGAAAAAGCTTATCGAGAAACTGAGCAGCATCAGATTATTCCATTCAGTTTGGCTAAAGAATTGCGGGAGTTAATGTAGAATATAATAAATCCAAATTTAAACCTCCCCGGAGCTCCGGGGAGGTTTTTGCAGGAAGGGCGTTAAAAGTTTTCGTCATGCATGCGGGAACTGATCATTTTGCCTACAGAAAATATGACCACCGGAACCGCCATCAACATCAATTTTTTTCCGGTGCTCATTCCCCTTTTGTGTCCAGGCATCATGTTGCGCATCCGATTCATCGTGTTGTGAATGTTCATCTATTTGAATCCCTCCCTGCAAATAGTTTGCGTGGAGTTCCCGTTTTGATACTGGAAATTAAATTTAACGGTTGATATTTTTTTGTTTTTAAACCATGCTGAGGGCAGTAAAGAGGCAGATGTTGGCGAGGATGTGGGAGTAGATAGTGTACCGAATGGTGCCGGATTTGGCAGCCATGTAATTCCAAGAGTCCCAACACCGTGCCGCCACCCAGGAGCATTAAAACTTCTTGGCTGTCCCAGGGGGATTTGGCCAGGAATGGTCCCAGATGCCAGGCAGCGAAGCCCAGGGCGGGATAGATGATGCCGAGCATGGTCTGCCGGGGGAAGAGGGCGGTGAATGTGCCCCGCCAGAGAACCTCCTCCAAAAACCCGTTCCAGACAGACATGGGGATTGCCATCAACAGCATCAGCCAGGTGGCCTGGGGCCAGAGTTCCCGCTCGCTTTCAAAGGGGGCGGTTAGGAGCAGGGAGATATGATCAAGGGGATGAACAGGAGCAGTGCGCCCAGCAACGCGGGACGACCAAAGGGTTCGGCGCTGGTTTTGAGCATTTTTTTCAAGCCTTGGCGTCCCAGTAGCCAGAGCGGGAAGGCCAGGCACCAAAAGAACCAGTAAATGGCATAGCCAATAGAAAAGGAAAGCATGTGGTGCAGGTGCGCGCTGGCGTTCATCAGCAGGTAGACACTCAAAGGGGTTAGAATCGGCGCTAGGATTAGAGCAATTTTTTTCAGTTTGAGATTTTCCACAAGGGTTACTCCTTTCTGATTTAGAGTATGACTATGGCGAGGACAATCAGGGCGATGGCGCCTACCAAGCCGAGGTCTCCGCCCCAGCGCAAAGGCAGTTCTTTTGTGCCCTCGGGCAGTGGCGGTGTATCCGGGTCAAAATACTTGTACAGACTTTCGCAGATGGGAGCGCTCAGGCCTTTGGAGCGCAAGAATGCAAATAGTTCATCGGTCAGGTGTCGCATTTCATCCCGGGCTGCCTTGGGGCGGCCCTCCATGCTGGCCTTGCCCAGTTCCTTGCGCATGATGATTTGCAGGAGTCCGACCATGATTGGCTCGGGGATTGAACGGTGGATGCGGATCATCGCGCCGGGGCTGGGCGGTATGCCCGCCTTGTTCAGGGCGCGCAAGGCTTCTCTTTGTCCCCGGAGGGTGAGAACCAAGAGGTCTCGGGTGTTGCCCATGCGCTTCATGCTGATATTGGCCGCGTACATGGCCGGGGCGAAGGCGGGAATCATCAGGGCGACGTGGTTTTTGAGCCAGGCGTCCATATCTTTACGGACCTGGACTTTATAGCCCCGCATCGATACCAGGACCTTAGCCACTTTCCTGGTGCGGTCAGTGACGCTGCCGTCGGTCTCGCCAACAGGGATGGTCCATTTGCGCTTTTCGTTCACCGGCATCACCCGCATCAGGTGGCCGTCCCGCTGGCCGCCGGGGTAGGGGAAGCCCATCATTACCCTCTCTTTGCCCAGGGGGCCTGCCAGGTCATCAAAACCGGCGGCGGTGTTAACCATGAACAATAAGGTGGGGACCTTTTTATTCGCTGCCAGTGTGGGGATGATCTCGGTAGCCTGGTTCTTTCGCATGACGATAACCAGGTCGTAGTAATCCTCGGGGGTAAAGCGGTCGGTGACCTTGACCCGGGCCACTTGCTGTTCACTGGACCCATCTTCAACAATGACTATGCCATGTTGCTTGATGTCCGCCAGGCGCTGATTGCGGGCGAGAACGGTGACGTCATGGCCGGCTTCGTGCAAACGGGCAGCTTTGAGACTGCCCAGGGGGCCGGCGCCAAAAACTAAGATTTTCATCGGTTGGTTTCCTCCTTTTTGTGGGCCTCCAGGGCGGTAAATTCCAGCCCCAGATCCCTGAGTTTTGTAAGCAGTCCGTAGAGGGCAGCAGTGTCCCGAACGGAGCCGCTGAGTACTGTAGTGCCAGAAGCGGTGCGGACTAATTCCAGGTCCAACCTGCGGGACCAGAGCTGATCCAGATGGCCGGGAATTGTGATCTGCAGCTGCCAGGTTGCGTTTTGAGACTGGCTGATTGATTTCACTCCTTTGTTGGTTTTTCTGGCTTTAGTTTAACTGGGACAGCCGCTAGCAGGAACTGACCTAGGTAAGGTTGAGGTCAGGGTAGAGTAAGGTACACAAAAAACCGGCCTGAAGCCGGTTCAATGTTTGAGGATATTTAGTTCCCGGGCCCGGGCAAGGGCCTCGGCTCTGCGTTTAACCTGTAATTTGCTGTAGAGATTGGTGACATGCCACTTGACTGTTCCCACCGTCAGGTAGAGACGATCGCCAATCTCCTGTTGCTCAAGCCCTGCTCCATCAGGGTGAGAATTTCCAACTCCCTAGAGCTGAGCAAATCGTCCTAGGCAGAAGCCGAGTGATTTCAGCGCCAGCGTCCCAAAATGCCTGCCGGAAATCTTCGCCGGCGGCGGTCTCCAGGGCCTGATTCAGCAAGTGAGGGCCTGTTCCCTGTCTACCTGGAAGGTGAGAAAGCCGGGGAGTCCCTGGTCGCGCTGGATTGCTTCCAGTTCGCCGATTGCCTGGCGGACCCGGTCTAGTTGCCGGGAGGAATACCCGATGAGTATTTGGCTGTAGAGACACCAAGCGAAGATTGGTTTTTCCGGTCGGCAGGCGGCTAGGGCAGCAGAGATCTTTGCCTGGGCCAGTTCCAGCTCGCCTCGTTCCCGGGCCAGCAAGGCCTGGAGGGCATGGATTGCTCCCGTCCGGGGGAGCTGCTCCAGCTTATGTTGCCGGATGTATTCCTGGAGCTCGGCACATAATTGCTGGCAGTCGTGGAGCTGCCCTTGTTGCCAGCGCAGCGTGCCTAATTTCCAGCCCGCTAACAGCACACTGAACGGTAGGTGGGATTTTTTACCCAAGTAAATTGCCTCGGAGTAGAAATCTGCCGCGCTTGGCAGTTGGCCCGCCAGGGCGTGGCCATCGCCGGCGGCCAAAGTGGCGAAGCTGCGCCACAGGATTTGCTCCCAGGGCAGTTTTTCGATGGCCTCCTGGGCCCAAGCGAGGATATTTTCCGGGTCATTTTGGAAGATGGCCAGATAGGTGCGGATGACCGCCAGCATGCCGCTGACTTCATCTGTCTGGTTGACCGGGACCGAGTCCAGGAGCGCTGGAAGCTCCCGGAGCTTGCCCTGGATCAGGGCCCCCAGGGCCCGGTAAGCTCCCAGGCGCGGAAATCGGGTCAATATCTCCGGGGGAAGCGTGTCGAGAATGTTGGTCATCCGGGCGAGGCCCAGTTGGCGCCAAATTGTCTGGGGGTGAGAGTTCAGCAAGCTAGCCGCCTGTTCCAGGTCATCGGCGGCCAGGGAGTGGCCAAGCGCTGCTCCAAAATATTGGTTTTCTGCAAGCCAGGCGGCGGCCCGCTGGTGCAGGCTGGCCACTTGTTCAGGTTTCTGTTCCTGAAGATGCACCTGGAGCACGTGGGCAAAAAGGGCATGGTAGCGGTACCAGGGCCCAGTGGCAGGGCCCTGAAAAAGATTGTTTCCGGCCAGCTGGTTGAGGAGCTGGCCGCTGTCCTGACGGCCACTTACTGCGTCGCAGAGCTCCGGGTGGAGCCAGGTGAGGATAGATGTCTGAAGCAAAAACTCCTGCACTGACGCCGGTAGCTGGTTCAAAACTTCAGCTGTTAGATAATCCAGGACATGGCGGTCGCTGCCAGTGAAGTTTGTAATGAAGCTGGTATTGTCTGCTCCGGACCGGAGGGAGGACGCCACCAGTTGAAGCCCTGTTATCCAGCCCTCAGTGCGCCTGTTGAGGGCTGTCAGTTCCTGCCCAGGGGCACATCATTAAACAGGGTCGCCGCTTCCTGGTCGGAGAAACGTAAGTAGCTCTGGCTGAGGGTGAGCAAATGGCGTTTTGCCTGCCAGTGGGCCAGGGGCCAGTCGGGGTCGTAGCGGGTAATTACAACGATGTGCACGGTTGGCGGCAGTCGTTCGATCAGGAAGGCGAGGTTATCGCTTACAGTCTGGTCTTCTATGAGGTGAAAATCGTCCAAAACTAGAAAGAGCGGCGTTTCCAGGTTGGCCAACTCGTTGAGCAAGCCGATGAGCTTGTCTCGGTCGATGCTCATTTGGGAAAGGGAAGGAGCGCTCAGGGTTTGCAGGGTACTCTGACCCACTGGGGCAACTTTGCCCAGGGCGCTGAGGAAGTAAAGCCAAAACCGGCTGGGGTCGCTATCTGTATCGTCAAGGGAATACCAGGCAACCCGTTCGCTATGTTCTGCAAGCCATTGCCGCACGATGCTTGTCTTGCCATACCCGGCGGGGGCGGTGACAAGTGTCAACTTGCGGTGAAAACTGCCATTGCTCATCAGCTCGCTGTTAAGCAGTTCCAGTAGTTTGGGACGGGGCAGCAAACGGGGTTGCAGGGGAGGCGGGGTAATTTTCAGTTCCAAAAGTTGTCCTGGCATTGGTAGACCCTCCCAGGAATAAGAATGGTATTTTAGCAATTAGTTCGTGATAATTACCCCGGTTCCCTGCGCAGGAGCGTAGAAAAGATTCAGTATTGAACGCTTGGCAAGAATGGTTTATGATTTGAGAGGAAGCAAAGGGGGCAGCAAGATTGAAGAAGTCATCATTATTTAAGGCAACAACTCTTTTGATGATTGTGACAATGATCAGCAAATTTGTCGGGTTTGGACGCGAGGTGGCAATTGCCAACTTTTTTGGCGCCACCATCTACACCGACGCCTACTTAATTGCCCTGGCGGTGCCAACGGTTTTGTTTGGCCCGGTAATGAAGGCGATCAATTTTGTGTTCATCCCGATTTTTGATAAATTTCGCCGGGAGGGCAGGGACAAGCCCCTGGCCCTGCGTTTCACCGGTTATGGCTTCTTGGTGACAACGCTTCTGTTTATAGTGCCGGTGCTTCTGTTCCCGGCCGATGTGGTGCGTTTGTTTGCCCCTGGCTTTGACGAATATGCGGTGGGTGTTGGCGCCACCATGGTGCAAATCTTGATCGTGCTCATTGTCTTCCGGTTTTTGTCGGCGGTATTTACGGCAATTCTCCATGTGGATCGCAACTTTGTCGTCCCCGGCCTCACCGGTTTTCCCTACAGCTTGATAATCATAGGTTTCAGTTTTTTGCTTCATCGGCAGCTGGGAATTTATGCCTTGATCTGGGGCACCTTCTTCGGTACCTTGGCCCAGTGGCTGATGCTGATACCCTGGACTGCCAAGTCCCGGTTCCAAGGGGCGCTGACTGATAAGTGCGCCGATGGCCTCAGGCATATAGGTTTGCTATTGCCGCCGGTTATCCTCGGCAGCATGGCCCAGCAGGTGAAGGCAATGATTGACCGGATGTTTGCGTCTGGTCTTGCTGAGGGCAGCATTTCCTACCTCAGCTACGCCAGCATGATCTACCTCCTGCCTCTGAGTTTGTTTGTGACAGTGGTAATTACAGTCGCTTACCCTAGTATGGTGGAGTATGCCAATGAGGGAGACATGGCGAGCTTCAAGGACACCTTGAATAAGTCTTTGGGGTCGATGTGGTTTTTGTTGATGCCGGTGGTGGTTGGATTTATAGTGTTTACCGGCCCGATGGTGACGCTGATCTACGAGCGGGGCGAGTTTGACGCTCTGGCCACAGCTGAGACCGCCTTCGCCCTGCGCTTTTACGGCATCGGCCTAATTGGCGCCGCCTTGCATCAATTGATGATCAAGTGTTTCTATTCCCTGAAAGACACCCGGACACCCCTGTATGCCACCTTTATTATGATTGCCGTGAATATTGGCATAAACTTTGCCCTGATTGGCCCCCTGCGCCATGGCGGCCTCGCCTTCGGCACCGCCTTGGCGGCCCTGACCGGTGGCGGATATCTGTTTGTTATCCTCAGTCGTCGCATCGGTCGTTTGGTGGAAGCGGGCTTCTGGCTGAATATGGCCAAGTCGGTGGTGGCAGCCGTGGTCATGGGCCTGTGTTTGCTGGTGGTCAGCACCTTTGTCGGGGAAATCGGGCACTTGTCCTTTATCTGGCAGGCCTTGTTGGTGGGCAGTGTGCTGGTGGCCAGCGCCGGAGTTTATTTCTTGGTGGCCTGGGTCTTGAAAGTTGACGCCCTGACCGAGGTAGTGGCCATGGGCAGAGAGTACCTGGAGCGCAGGCGTTCAAAGAAAATAGCATAAATTAATCCCCTCTGGCGCAGAGGGGAATTTTTGTGGGAAAAGCAAAGATATCTAGATTTTTCAAGTGGGGGATATTACCTGTAGACCATTGATATTTTGGAACCCTTGGTCGGTTGTGAAGACATGCGTAATCCCGTTGTTAAGCATAACAGCCAGATGGATAAGGTCTCTGGACGAGAGGGTGGGGTATTCAACGGTTAACTCCCTGGCTAGTAAAATGTCGGGAGGTTGCACTGATAATATATATCCCTGCATGATTGTATAGAAGGAATCGAATAGTTGTACTCCCAGTTTGCGCTCATTGATACTGTAATACCGATAGAGAATTTCCTGAAAAACTTCTGTATTGGTATATGCCTGAATTTCTCCACAGGCGATAGCTTTCATTATCTCGAGGCAGCCTGTTTTGCAAGGGTGTTCTTTGCCTGCAGCGTACATCGGGATATTAGTATCTATGAAAGCAATCATTTGCGAAATTTTCCCGACTCAATTTCGCGTTTCATCTCTTCCCAGGAAGCGACTGGTGCATTAAGCCCAGCCATTTGTTCAACAGCTTTTAATTTATCTGTATTGATTGCCAGGTATTTCTGGTCAATAGCTTCCCGTACCAGGTTGCCGACAGATGTATGCCTTTTGTTTGCCTCCGCTTTCAGCCTGTTCAACTGCTCTGGATGCAGACGGACTTCTAGGCGAGCAGAAAGGTTTTTATCCTGCATCTTAATCCCTCCTTGTAAGCTGGAGTTACGTACATTATACCGTACATGATTTCCTTGGCAAGTATTCAAAGGTATTGAGCTTTACTGAGAAGGGATAATTTTTCACTAAGAATATTCTTTTAGGCGGGATATAGACTCATCCAATGCATCCAGCAGGTCGAGGGCTGCTTTCGGAGCGGCGAGTGTTTCGGCTATATAATTTACTACGTCTGCTATATCACGATTAGCGACCGGGAGATACGAAAGCTTATACATCCTCCTCATCCTTCTTTTGAATCTTGCGCCGAAGATTGGTAAACACTTCGTTATGCGTAAGGCGCTTGCCGGTGGCCTTGGCTTCCAGCTCCGCTTCCTTCAGTTTTAAGTAGATTTCGCTGTCAAACTGATGGCGCTCGTATGCCTTAATGCTCATGACGACCATATCGCCATATCCGTTTTTTGTCAAAAAAACAGGCTCGTTGCTTTCACGAACTGTCCTCGATATATCGGCGAAATTGTTGCGAAGGTCGGATACAGGTCTGATATGTGGCATGTTTTTCACCCCCTATAGTAGCTTAGCGTAATATTATCATAATTAAGCTAAATAGGTAATGACAGAATTGGTGAGGAGATAATAATGTCGGCTCTAGGCGCGTGGGAGCTTTTTTAAATTGTTTGACAACAGCAGAGAAAACATATTATAATTCATAATAATGAAATTTAATGGGTGCGGGGTTTTAATGGGTGATTTTTGCTTCTAGAAACATTAGCAGTCGAGGCTATTCTCTACAACTAATTACAGCATAAACACATAGTTTTGTGTGTACGAACAACTTGCCCGATAAATTTATCTGATTCCATCGGGGAGGTTGTTTTATTATGCAAAAAATTCTTGCCCTAATCTTGAGCCTGATTGTTGTTTTTCAGCCATCATTAAATGTTTTTGGACAGGCCTGGAGTTTCCTGGACTTTTCGGCCACAAACACAGTTCACCAGGACACTGAGGCTATTGAGCAAGACCTTGAGACCAATGAGCTAGTGCATAAAAGGGAAGCAAATGTAAAGCACTTTGCTGAAGATGAATCAAGTTATCGTGCGGAGATTTACCCATTTCCTGTTCATTATCAGCATGGAGAAGACTGGTTTGATATCGACAACACTTTAATTGAGGCGAAAGATAGATCTGGCAATCCAGTGATACATAACAAAAGCAATAGTTTTCAAGTCCAGTTTGCTGGAGACCAATATTCAGAGCAGCTCTGGTCGCTTATTAAAGGCAACTACGCAATTTCATGGAATCTTGCGGCGGAAAAACAAAGCATAAAGCCAGTTATTTATAACCTTGACGAAACTGACAGTAAGTTGGTTTCTGTGTTGGAGTATGAAGATATAGTTGATGGACTCACCGTTACCCATATGGTCGAGCCTAAGGGGCTGAAGACATGGACAACTGTCGCTAGTCAGGAATCAGTAAATCAATTGGCCTTTGACCTCTATGTTGTAAATCTCAATGCGCAGAGTTCACCGGATGGCTCAATTGTATTTTTTGATCCAGAAGACAAAATGCCTGCCCCAGTGTTCACCTTACAGTCACCAGAGATTATTGATGCTGCCGGAGAACGTATAGATGTTGTAGAGTATGAGTTAAAACAATCAAATAACGGGTACTCTTTGTTATTATTACCAGATGCAGATTGGCTGGCTGACCCGGAGCGGGCATTTCCCATATTCATTGAAGCTACAAAAACTGCTTTGACTGGACCCGAAAATGTTGAAATGGTGAGCGTGTCTGTTGAGGATTCTGACGAACAGGCGGTGGGCCTGTCAACAGCTGAAACTTATAGTTTTAGCCGGATTCAATTGCCTGAGTTAGATGCTGAAGCGACAATCACTTCCGCAAACTTTAACCATCGCATTTTCGAAAGATTTGTAGATTATCCGACGCAGATGAGTCTGCATCAGGTTCTTGAAGGTTGGGACATAAATCAAATACCTGAAGGTGTTCTGCCTGAATACGAGAGTGAAGAAATAAATCCACAATCGCTTCCAGATTTAGCACACTTTACCTGGGACATTACCGAAATGGTAAAGAGTTGGCATAACGGTGCCGATAATCATGGTGTTGTATTAAAGGGCGTTGACTACAGTGCTGCAAAGGACTTTAGTTTGCCTAAAGTTGTAGCCGAAAACCAGGTGACAAAAATACCTTTGCTTGTGTTGGAGTTTCAAGACGCTGACGAGTCTCACGATGTTACAACGCAAGGTGATGACGAAGCAGTGGAGACGGAGTCGGTCGATGTTGATTCATTTTTATCCACTGGCATGGATGATAACTCCATCCTTCAGCATTCTATATTTTCCGGATTTTATCATAATCTTGCAATAAAGCATGATGGAACCGCGTGGTCATGGGGGCGTAATAATTATGGCCAGCTTGGTGATGGGACTGTAACATATCGGGATTACCCAGTTCAGGTAGAAGGATTGACTGATGTCAAAGCGGTGGCTGGCGGCCAGGAGCACAGCGTCGCATTAAAGGCAGACGGGACAGTTTGGGCGTGGGGAAGAAATAACAATGGGCAATTGGGGGATGGAACTTTAACTACAAGGCGCACACCAATCCAGGTGGAAGGTCTTACTGATGTAATTGCCCTCTCCTGCGGCTCGTACCATAGCGTTGCCTTAAAAAGCGATGGGACGGTTTGGAGTTGGGGGTTAAATAACGCCGGTCAGCTTGGGGATGGGACATTAACAAACAGGCGGACTCCTGTACAAGTGATAGATTTAGACGGTATTGTTAATATTTTTGCTGGTATGCGGAGAAGTTACGCACTAAAGGAAGATGGTACAGGCTGGGCCTGGGGATGGAATAATAATGGGCAATTAGGTGATGGTTCGACGACCAACCAACGCAGGCCGGTCAAGATGATAGTAATCGATGACATAGAGGCAATTGCAATTGGGAACGCTTATCTTATTCTCTTAAAAAGGGATCAAACTGTTTGGGCTTGGGGCATTAACAATTACGGACAGCTTGGTGATGGAACAACAGTGACAAGAAGTAGTCCAGTAAGGATTGATTCCCTTGAAAATATTGCGGCAATTGCAGCAGGGTACGAACACAGTATGGCATTAACTGAAGATGGATTTGTGCTTTCTTGGGGGCGGAATAATTCGGGTCAGCTTGGAGATGGCACAACCGTAAATAAATCCACGCCGATTCAGGTCCACAATATATCCGGAATACAGTACATCGCTGCATCTGGTGGCTGGCATAGTTTCGCCATGGGGGGTGATGGAATTATCTGGGTTTGGGGGCAGAATAATTCTGGACAATTGGGTGATGGAACAAGGACCAACCGCCTATTGCCTGTCCCCCTGCTTCAATTCGATGGGGAACCCCCCACTATGCCGACCGACCTCCGATTGGAATCTAAAACCGGTTCATCTGTGACCCTGACATGGACAGGCTCAACAGATAATGTCGGTGTAGAGGGTTATGAGATCTTCCGTGACGGCGTGTCGGTTGGCAGTGCTTCAGGGACAAGCTTTACCGACTCGGAGTTAATCCCGGATACGGTATATACCTACTCCGTCCGGGCATTTGATGCCGCGGGTAATTTTTCAGAGCACAGCGAGACTATCAGTGCTATTCCCCTGATGCCCAGAATAACCGGGGTCACACCTGTTCATGGTAGTACCATCGGTGGCCCGGTTCAAGAGCGACTGACCGTCAATTTTGCCAACAGCCAAAATGCAGCTGGCTCCAGGGCAACCTTTGAATTCTCCATCGATGGCCTGGAGTGGACTATGATTGACAGCGCTGTGTTCGGTCCTTATGTCCTGGACTCCAACACAATTTACTTCTACACCAATTGGGATTTAACACCCTTAGCTAGCGATGAATACTTGCTTCGCTATACTGTCTATGATGCTGAAGATAACTCAGACAGCATTGATATTATGTACGATGTTAATCGCACACCGCCTGCAGCCGTGGAAAATTTAGGAGCGGAGCCGGACTGTGCCCGCATCAATCTTACATGGTCTATGGCCAGCGAAGCCATTGTCTCCTACTATAATGTTTACAGGTCAGAAGCTGAGGCCGGTCCATATTCACTGCTTAAAAAAGTGGACGGCCGCGCCACTACCCATTTTACTGATGGCGCTGTCCAGGCTGAAACAACATACTATTACAAAGTTCGTGCTGTAGATAAGTTTGACCAGGAAGGCAGCTCATCAAATATTGCCTCTGCTCAAGCAGATCCGGATACAATTCCCCCGGTTGTATTGGGTATCGCTCCGATTGACGGGACAAGCTTTGGAGCCCAGGCCCAAATCACTGTGCGGGCAGAGGATAATGTGGCATTAGCTGCCATTACATTACAGTATTATGATTCTGACCACGAAGATTGGGTTGCCATTGAGACAATAGAGACGGCCAATAATGCGGTATTTACCTGGACTACCGAAGGACTGACGGGAGATGTGCAGGTTCGTGCCATTGCCCGGGACGCTGCCGGTAATGAGAGTGATGGCCTACCCGTACGCACCTATTATATTGATACCCAGGGACCGGAAAAGGTGGAAAACTTACGGGCCACTCCCTATACAGTCAGTGCCCTGTTGCAATGGGACGATGTTTCTGATGACGATTTTGCCTATTTCCAGGTAGAACGGAAAAGTAATCCGGATGGGGAATTTGTGGCCATCGGAACCACCGATAACAGGCTGAGAATGACTGTGTCTGATTTGGAGCACAGCACCACCTACTGGTTCCGGGTAGTCGCATATGACCGGCATGGCAACCGGGGCACTCCCTCGGACGAGCTGGCGGTGACGACTACTGCGGATATCACTCGTCCGTATATTTCCGACCTAGGTCCGCAACCCGGGTATTATGCCTACTCAATCAGCCTGCGTGGTACAGCTATAGACGATGTCGGTGTTATATCATTTACTTTCCAGATTTCAGATGACCTGGAGACCTGGGATGATATTGTCACCCTGCCTGTTGCCGGAGCGCCCAGGGAGGCGACAGTCACCTATGATTTCGACATATCCGGCTATCCAGACGGAACCTACTATGTCCGTGGTGTAGCTGTTGATGAAGCGGGCAACGTAAGTATCACATCATCCATTGCATCTTACGTGGAATACAGGTTTGATCATACCCCTCCACAGGCGCCGGCTGGATTTAGAGTAGAACATACAGAGGGCAGCATCATTTTGGCCTGGGATTTGGGGCAGGAAAATAACCTGAAGTACTACCGGGTTTCTAAGGCTCTGAGTCCGGACGGTCCTTATACTGTGGTGCGGGACAACCTGACCGCCCTGGGGTACCAAGACCGCGATGTCCAGCCTGAACAAGAATACTACTATAAAGTTTCCGTTGTGGACGCAGCTGGAAATGAGAGTGAGCTTGCCGGTCCAGTCGCTGCCCAATTATCTCCGGATACAGAGGCACCTGAGGTTGTCAGCATCCATCCGGGCACCGAAACGGGCCTGCCGGCGTATCCTAAATTGCATGTCTTGGCAGCGGATAATTATAAGCTGGCCAGGATTACTGCCGAATATTGGTGTGACCATACTAGCCAATGGTTGGCAATTGGCAGCAAATACGTGGACGTGTACAGTGATGTCGCCAGCTTTATCTGGGATACCGACGGTCTAGAGGATGGAGTATATGTCGTCAGATATAGTGCGGAGGACCAGGCTGGCAACATTAGCGAGCCCCGGATTGTAGAATATGAGCTAAAGGTAACTCCCCCCGCGGCACCGCTGGTTACCGTAACTTCCGGGGATTGGAATATCACAGTTTCCTGGGAATATGACGCCGAGGATGAACCGGAGCGGTTCCAGGTTTATCGGAGTAGCGATGGTGAAGATGAGCGGTTAATTCAGGTAACCGCGGATACCTCTTTCACCGATTCAATGCTCAATCCTGCCCATGCCTACAGTTATGCGGTAGAGGTCATCGACCAATACGGGAACTCCTCCCGGAGTAAGCAAGCGGTGGCCACCCCACGGAATAACGACATTTATCCGCCCACTGCGATAGCCGGCGACGACCGGGTCTCGATTATCGGCATGCCCGTCCAGTTTGACGGCACGCTCTCCACAGACAATGACCGGATTGCCAGCCATCTTTGGGAATTTGGCGATGGCACCACTGCAGAAGGAGCGCGGCCTGTCCACATATTCGCCGAAGCAGGAGTTTATACTGTATCGCTTACAGTTACAGACCCGGCGGGCAACAGCGATTCTGATACCCTGCAGGTGACCGTCCAGCCCCAAGAACAAGTTGGGACTCTGGAGGTGCGTGTGCTGGATGTCGATACCGGCGAACCACTCTCTGGCGCCAGTGTATATGTGGATTTCCCAGACAACACGCCGCCCCGGTTTACAGCCGATGGCACCGGCATCGCCACTATTGTGGCGGCACCCGGAAACTACAACATTTCCGCATATAAAACCGGTTACCTGCCAGCAGAGATTAACGCTACGGTCCTGCAATACCAAAATTCGACTGTCACAATCCAGCTGGAAAGAGGCGAGCTGGTTGTAGGCGATTTGAGCGTGCGCCGTTTGGACATTGATGAAATCGCGGAAGCGGGTATCGATGTCAATGCGCCGGAGAATCAGTTTGTTTATAAGTTTGATGTACATCTGGAATTTGCCCAGGCTCCCCTGCCAGTAAGCTATGTATACGTAAACGGCCATGGTGACCTTCTTATGGGAGGTGAGCCCGTTGCTTATACCCCTCGGGGCACGGGCGGGGGTAACACCCCTGGCCAAGGGCGGGGGAATGGGACAGCCTATCCCAAGGTAATAACCCATAGCGACCATCCTGATGTTCAGCCCACCATTGCCTATCTGGTAGTATCTCAGGAAATCAGCTGGCTGAAAGAATTCTTTGAGGTGGGATTGGTTCTTACCAATATGGCTGAGCCCCAGTTTGTGTTGGCGGACTCTTCGGCAACGTTGCAGCTGCCGGCCGGGCTGTCTCTGGCCACCACCGAAGTTGCGCAATCCCGACAGGTCAATTTCGGCGACATTGCCGGTCAGGAATCCCGGGAGGCCAAGTGGGTGATCCGGGGCGATGAGCAGGGTTATTACGACTTGGCAGTTGATTTCAACGGGACTTTGTTGCCCTTCAACGACTCCGTTCAGACCAACTTCCAGACCAGCGAACCTTTCCGGGTCTGGGGCGGCGATGCCCTGCATATTTACGTCGATGTTCAGGATGCGGCATATATTGGCGAACAATATTTCGCCCAGTTCAGAGTCACTAACGAATCGGATATTCCCATCTATAATCTCAAAACCACTCTTGGCGCATATATGGAGCCAAATCCTGTCCATGAAGTGATTGTGACCCATCTCGATGGCTCAACAAGCGTGCGCAGGAGCGGCGGTGGATTTAACTTCGTCCTGCCTTCCACCGATGCCCGTTGGCGTCTCCCCTATCTCCAAAACGGTGACTCGGTGGAAATTGACGTGTTGGCACCGGGCGAGAGCATTCACGGTACTTATGCCGCAGGATTTGCGGCCGCGGGTGATCCGTACGAAGTCTATTACGTGTTGCGAAATGCTTTCCATGTCACCCGCACTGGCAGTAATGTTGAGGTGCCGGTAACCATTCGCACGATACCCAGTCACGTATCAAAGTCCAGACTAGTTTATGTGGATAACAGGGCGATGTGGGCCGATCCGGTTGACACAACCACCGGCGCCTTCGTTATTGAGCGGGAAGCTTTGAGCGTGCTGGGGGCAACGGAACTGTCCCTGGATCTGGAATATAACTCGCTTTTGCTGGAAGCGGGGGACGTGGGCAAGGGTTGGAGCCACAATTTTGAGCAACGCTTGGAGGAACAGCCCGACGGGACAATTAAGGTCTATTGGTCGCCGTCTAACTATAATATTTTCTTCCCCAAAGACCACGCTACCCGTCATATCTATGGCGAAGAAATCGCCGGTGGCACCTTCAGGATAGCCGAGAGCGATCTCGACACAGAACAGGAGTATGTAACCTGGGTCAATGGCTTACAAAATTACCTGCTGAAGAAGCATGACGATGGCGCCTATACCCTGACCTGTGACAGTATGAATGAGTATCTGTTTGACGCCAGCGGACAGTTGTCTGGTATGGTGGACAAGAACGGTCGAACTGTCGCTGTTGAGCGCCCCGATTCTTCAGCCCTTGTGATTGCCGAGCCTGCCTCCGGCCAGACCTTAACCCTCCATTACAGCGACGAGGGATTAATCGAACGTGTCACTGACCGCACCGGCCGGTCGACCACCTTCGCCTACAGCGAAAACAATTGTCTGGCCAAGATAACCGATCCGCTTGGTAACGCCACCACCTACACCTATGATGAGGACGGTCGGGTACTCACCGGCACCGACGGCGAAGGGGTCAGGTTTATTGACAATACCTATGATTCCAAAGGTCGGGTTGCCTCCCAGGTCGACGGTGTTGGCGCACTAACCAGGTTCGACTATGATGAAACCAGTGAGTTCTGGCGGACCGTGGTTACAATCACCGACCGAAACGGAAACACACGCAAGCATGTGACCAACCGACTGGGTCAATTTGTGCGCATTGAAGATGAACTGGGTCGCACTACCCATTTCACCTATGACGGCTTGGGCAACCGGACCAGCGAGGTCGAGGCTAATGGCAACGCCACCATTTACACATATGATGAGCGGGGCAATCTGCTGACTGTTTCTGATGCTGAAGGCACCCAGACAGCAATGACCTATGACGATAACAACAATGTCCTGACGCTTACTAACGCCGACGGCAATGATGTAATTAATACCTATGATGAGCGGAATTTGCTGGTCTCCACCGTGGAAACCAACGGGGGGCTGACCACGTACACCTATAACGAACATGCGCAGATTTTGTCCAAGACGGTTGAGGGTTCCGGCACTATGTACTACACCTATGAAGACGGTTTGGTTAAAACCGTAACCGATTTCTTGGGCAATGTCACCAGCATGGAATATGACGAGATTGGCAGACTGCTTACGGTTACTGATCGGGAGGGCAATACGAGCAGTTATACCTATGATGCCGTCAACAGTGTCCTGACGGAAACCGATCCCCTTGGCAATACTGTAAGCTACACTTATGACGCCCGCTATAACAAGCGCACAGAAACAGATCAGTTGGGTAATACAACAGAATTCAGGTATAACGGCAACGGTCAACTGACTGAGTCCATTGATGCCCTGGGGAACAAGACCAGGTACATTTACGATGGCGAAGACCGGTTGCTGAAGACCATCGACTCTGAGGGGAATGTTACGGAGACAGTGTACGACCCGGCGGGGCAGGTAATTACTGTTCGGGACGCCCAGGGCAATGAGGCCCAGTTCACTTACCACATTGAGGGCCTCCTAGCCACGGAGACCGCTCCCGGGGAAGGTGTTACAGCCTTCACCTATTACAAAAACGGTCAGCTGCATACCAGTACCGACGCCCTGGGCAATACCAGCACCCATTACTATGATCCGTGCTGGCGCCTGAGCCAGGTTGTCGATGCCGAAGGAAACAAAACTGCATACACTTATGACAGCGCCGGCAATATTGCCACCGAGACCGATCCCCTGGGCAATACAATCAGCTACACCTATGACAGTCTGGGACGCCTCATCAGTGTGGAGGATGCTTTGGGCAATGTCACCGAATACGGATATGACGCCAACGGCAATCTCCTCGAGGTTACAGATGCCCTTGGCAATAAGACCCGGTATGTCTATGATAAAGAGGACAGGGTCATAGAAATTATAGATGCACGGGGCAATTCCACCAGCGCCACCTACGATGCGGCCGGCAATCTGGTTGCGGCAACAGATGCCCTTGGCAATTCACTGACCATGGAATATGACGCTGCAGGCAACCTGATTGAGACAAAAGACGCCTATGGCAAGCCAGTCGCCAAGACCACTTACGACGCATTACACCAGCCGATACGGGAAGAAGACGCGCTGGGCAACGTGGTCATTTACGATTACGACAGCCTTGGTCAGCTGATTGAAATAATTGATGCCCTGAACCGCAAGACCAAACTTCACTATAACGAGATCGGCCAGCTTACAACTGTCCTCGACCCCTTGGAGGGAGAAAGCAGCCAGAGCTTCGATGCCGATGGCAATCTCGCCACAATAACTGACCCCAACGGCAACCAACAATCCTTTAACTATGACGAACTGGGACGCTTGGTGGAAGAGTCCACTGCAATCGGCAGCACCAAGACCTACGGCTACAACGCCCTCAGCCTCTTGACCGAAATGACCAACGGCCGTGGCCAGGAGACAACTTTCGAGTACGATGCTGCCGGCCGCCTGGTCAGCTTTACTGATCCCGACGGCACGGTTACCTATACCTATGATGCCAATGGCAATATTCTAACGGTAACCGATGAAAACGGGACCATCATTCGCACCTATGACGCTCTGGGTCGGGTGAAAAGCTTTACCGATGTGAACGGCAATACGATAGAATATACTTATGATGAAGTTGGCAACCTGACAACTCTTACCTATCCCGGTGGACAGGTGGTAGAATATGAGTATGATGCCGCCGACCGTTTAACGACGGTCACAGACTGGAACAACCGGGTCACCACTTACGAGTACGACAAAAACGGCCGGCTGAATAAGACAATCCGACCCAATGGCAGCGAACTGACAATAACCCACGATGATGCCGGACAGATCATTCAGAAGCTGGACACCGATTCAGTAGGCAATATCATCAACCAGTATGACTATACGTACGATGCTTCCGGCAAGGTGACCGTAGAGCTTTCGGCAACAGAACCCCGGCTATACGACCTCAATAGCCTGACCATGGTCTATGATGAAGGTAACCGACTTGTATCCTATGACGGTCAGGACGTAGAATATGATGCCGACGGCAATATGACCTTTGGCCCCTTAGACGGCCAGATGGTGGAGTATATCTATGACTCTCGGAACAGACTGATTCAGGCCGGTGACACCGAGTATATCTACGACGCTGAAAACAACAGAATCGCTTCCATTGAAGACGGGGTGCGGACCGATTACGTCACCAATCCCCATGCCCACCTCAGTCAGTTGCTGGTTGAAAGCACGAGCGGCAATGAAACCTATTACGTCTATGGTATCGGCCTGATTGGCCACCAGGAGCCCAATGGTGCCTACCGGACATACCACTTCGACATCCGTGGCAGCACCACTGCTATCACCAATCAGGATGGAGTAGTGACAGACCGGTTCCAGTACGGCCCCTATGGCGAGCTTGTCAAACAAGAAGGGACAACAAAAACCCCGTTCCTCTATAATGGTAGAGACGGGGTCCAGACCGAGAACAGCGGCCTCTACTACATGCGGGCCAGGTACTACAATCCTGAGATTAAGCGGTTTATAAACCAGGATGTGTTGATGGGGGATATCTCAGACGGCAGGAGCCTGAACCGCTATGCCTACGCCGGCGGCAATCCCGTCACGATGGTGGATCCCTTCGGTCTTAGTCCTGAGTTTAGTTCGGCAAGTATCTACGGCAATCTTTTTGCCAGGTTAGGCGGTCTATTCCTTGGCGGGGGAGTTACCGGCACGCTCATGCTTTGTTGCCGGCACGCTGATCCTTACCAAAGACGGTCATAAACCGATTGATGAAATCCAGGTAGGAGAAGAAGTCTATTCTTATAACCCTGAAACTGGCGAAAAAGGTCTGAAGCCGGTTGTCAATACATTCGTGCATGACAAGGATGTCTTGCTGAATGTTTATATCGGCGAACTGAAGATTGAAACCACCGAGGAGCATCCATTCTGGGTAGCGGATAAAGGCTGGGTGCTGGCAGGAGATCTGGAAGTTGGCGATCAGCTGCTACTGCACTCCGATGAAATAGTTGAAATCACTGAACTGGAATGGATACACCTTGTAACCCCGGTGAAGGTCTACAACTTCGAGGTAAAGGACTGGCACACATACTTCGTTTCCGAGATTGATGTGTTTGTGCATAACAAGGCGTTAAAATATGATCCGGATGCAGGTGGATTTTCTTCTTTCAGGAGAGTAAAGAAAGCTCTTGGCCCCGCTGGAAAAGGTAATCAGTATCACCATATTGTAGAACAGTCACAGATTGCAAAATCAGGTTTTTTACCTAGACAGATACACCATTACGATAACGTGATTGCAGTTCCTAAACCAGTGCATCGTAAGATAAGTTCTTACTATTCATCCAAGCGGGATTTTACAAACGGTTTAAGGGTAAGAGATTGGTTGGCAGGCAAGAGTTTTGAAGAGCAAATGGAATTCGGACTGAAGATTATGAAGGATTTTGGTGTTATGCAATAAATAAGGTGGGAGGTTAATTATGAGAAAACCAGATGTCGATAAGCTAATTAACGAGTTTATTAAAAATGCTGAAATACATGGGGAAGCGACCTATTCTGGGAAATATAAAGTTGGAAATAAGGCTTCTGATAGACTCTTCAAAATCAAGAAGAAGATGTCAGAGAACCCTAGTCTTGCGGAAGAAATGCTAGATATTTTACTGACTGATAGCAAAATAAATGTAAAAATATGGGCATCTGGAATAGCTATAGACTTAGGATACCGGCTAGATGAAGCGGTAAAGATACTGGAAAAGATATCAACTATGCCTGATATTGGTATTTTACGCTTTGACGCTGAGATGTCACTAAAAGCTAGAGGACTAAGTGGAGGTGATAATAGTGAGTAACCTTTCCAAGAGATTAATAATAATCTCCCTGTTAGCAATCTGCTTGATTGCTCCCGCTCATGCAGCTGAGTACACTTACGATGAATTAGATCGCTTAATCAAAGTTGAGTATGAGACCGGTCAGACTGTTACGTACACCTACGATGCCGGCGGCAACATCCTCAATGTGGAGGTATATTATCCCTTGCAGGTTGAACCAATTGGGGACAAGCAGGTGGACGCAGGGCAGCTTCTGGAGTTTACGGTGGAAGCCACCGGGGTTGAAGGTGGCGAAATAGTGTATTCCGCTCACAACCTTCCCGAGGGCGCCAGTTTTGATGTTGCCACTGGGCGATTTAGCTGGATTCCCGAGTATGAGCAGACCGGCATCCACTCCGGCATCCGGTTCGAGGCAAGCGCCAGTGGTGCCGTTGTTAGTGAGGAAATCACAATAACAGTCAATAGTGTGAACACTGCGCCGGGGACTGATATTGAGTTTGAAGACGAAGAAAGCGGCCTGGTCCTGACTTTTGAAAGTATAGACCGCTGCGGCAACACTTCAGTCACAGTCTATGACACTTTGCCAGAAGGCGAATTCAGCAACGTCAGTTTCCTGCCCTTGTATTTCGACATTACCACGTCGGCTCTTTACTCAGGTCAGGTTAGGATTACTGCCAGTTATGATGAGCAAGATTATGAGCTGGATCAAGAGAATATACGCTTATTCCATTTTAGGGATGGTGAAGCCGTCGATATCACTGACCCGATTGATCCTGGCCCGGGCGGCAATCCCGATACTGCAGCGAAAACTATCAGTGGTGTAGCAGATGGCTTCTCTGTATTCGCGCTGGGTGTTATTAACGAACCGGTGGAATTGAAACTGGGCGACGAGCCGATCGTGCTGAATGCTTTTATACCCAGTGGAACACCGGTTACCTGGTCGTCCAGCAATCCGGCAGTGGCAACGGTCGATGAAAACGGCGTTGTGTCCCCAGTTGCGTTGGGAAGGACGGCCATAACTGTGGCCACCACTGATGGCGGGTATTCGTCTACCTACGATGTTCTCGTGCAGCCCTATGTACAGTGGCTGCCGCCAATCAAGCTTCCACCTTTTCTCCGGGACATGAGCGCATTTGTGATTAATCCCAGACAGACTTTGCCGGTGAGGTTCAATCTGACTGACGAGCAGGAAAGCGTACTGCATCTGGATAATGTGGAGGTGCAGGTCTGGACGGCGGATAGGGAGGAGTTGATGGGCAGCTATAGTCTGACTGCTTCCGGTCAGATGCGGCTTACACGCAATCCCCAGGGTGTTTATCATGCAAATGTCAATGCCGGAACGCTTAACCTCAGCCCTGGAGAGACGTATACAATTTGGGCTGTGGTAGAGCAAATTGAGGCTGACGCAATAACGATTCGAATCAAGGATTAAATAAATGAATCCCCTCATCGAGGGGATTCATTTATTCGGAACTCCAATTGTCCCATTCAGTATCGATATCGGCGCCTTGGATATACCAGAGGTTTTCTACTTGATAGAGGTGAAAGACAAAGGGCAGGTCGTATGTAATATTGTTTTCACTGAAGGTGATTGTAACGCTGGCGTGGGCTTCGGTACTGGTGACATTAGTCACGCTATGTATTTCATAAGCATCCAATGTTTCAAGGCCTTCCAAATCAAGTTGATTCGGGTTTCGGTTAGTCAATTCTGCAAGTAGCTCCCGGTTGCTTTCCTCCATCGCTTCCATGAAAGCTTCAATTAATAACGTCGGGCTGGATTGGATGTTGTTGGTGGTAAAGCAGGCGGACAAGGCCAGTGCCAACAGAACGAATAAAGGAAATATCTTTTTGATATTCATATAAACCTCCTGCCAAAATGATATAAAAAGGTATTTAGCTTGTGCAATTTCTTTGGGAGAACTTAGATACACTATAGCGTACACAGATAATTTATACAATTAAGCCCTTGTTCCGGTTCAGGCTTCGGAGCAAGGGCTTTTTGCCTAATCGCTTTTACACCAGAGCAAGGTAAGTTCGGCTGTGGCCAGCAGGCTGTCTTTATGGGTGCGCTCATAGGAGTGGGAGGCGTCGACGCCGGGGCCGATGAGGGCAGCGGTGAAATCGTAGCCGGCCCGGAGGGCGCCGGAGGCATCGGAGCCGTAGTAGGGATAGATATCAACCTGGTAGGGGATATTGTGTTCTTTGCACATCTTGACCAGTTTTTCCTTGAACTCGTAGGTGTAGGGGCCCGAGGAGTCTTTGGCGCAGATGGAGACCGAGAATTCGTCGGACTGCTGGCCTTCGCCGGGGGCGCCCATGTCGATGCAGAGGAACTCATGGGTCTTTTCCGGGAGGCCGGCGGTGGCGCCATGGCCCACTTCTTCGTAGTGGCTAAAGAAGAAATTGGTGGTATAGGGGAGCTGGGTGTTGGTTTCTTTCAGCTCTTTGAGCACAGCCAGCATGATGGCCACCCCGGCCTTGTCATCTAAGTGCCGGGACTTGATAAAGCCAGTGTCGGTTTCGGTTGTCCGGGGATCAAAGACGACAAAGTCGCCGACTTCGATACCCAGGTCCCTTGCGTCCTGCTCGCTTTTGACCACGGCGTCCAGGCGCACCTGCATTGTCTCGGCTTTGCGTTCAGTTTTCAGCGTATCCTGGCCGTGGACATGGGAGGAGGCCTTGTTCAGGAGCAAGGTGCCGGACACTTCTTTGCCACCGGAGGTGAGGATCAGGCAATTTTCCCCCTCGACATTGGCCCAGCCCAGGCCGCCAATGTTGGTGAGCTTGAGCTTGCCGTCAGACTTGATTTCCTTAACCATGGCGCCCAGGGTATCGATATGGGCCGAGAGGGTGCGCTGGCGCTCGTTGTCTTTGCCGGGCAAGGTGGCGGTGATTGCGCCTTTGACGGACTTGGCATATGGGACGTTTAGCTTCTGCAATTGGGCCTCTATGTAGGCATTGACTTTGGCCGTGTAGCCGCTGGGGCTGGGGATGCGGAGCATGGCCATTAGTTCTTCTTTGAGGGTCGGCCAATGTTTTTCCATTATCATCTTGCGTCCTCCTTGTTTGTGTGTTGTCTACAGTATACCAAAGTTCGGGGAATAATTGACAGTTCCGCCCATATACTATAATATGAAATAGTAAATGAAATTCATTTTCAAGAAGGTGTTAAAAAATGGGCATAGACAGTTTGTTGGCGAAGTTAAATCGCCATGGTTACCGGGTGACCCGGCAGCGGAAACTGGTGCTGATGGCTATTGGCGAGAACGCCTGCCTACAGAGCGCCGAGGACATCTACGAGCGCTGCCGCCGGGAGGATAAGAGCATCAGTATGCCGACGGTCTATCGGACGTTGGAAATGTTGGTGGAATTGGGGCAGCTGCGTAAACTGAATTATGATAGCGAACGTGCCTGGTTCGAGCCGGTGCGGGGTGAGCACCACCATCATATGATCTGCCAGCGCTGCGGGGCCAAGGCTCAAATTTCCCAGTGCCCCGGCAAACTGATTGACGAGCTGGCGGCAGCGAATAACTTTCAGGTTCTTGACCATCGCTTTGAAATCTTTGGAATCTGCGGCAGCTGCCGCGGCAAAGAGGAGGATGTTTCATGAGTCATTTACATTTACCCGATGGCGTTCTGCCCGCTTGGCTGGCTCTGGGAGCTTTGCTGGTGATGCTGACCATCGTACTTTGGTCGTTATTTCTTCTGGAGCGTCAACGGCGGCTGCTGCCCACCGTTGCCGTGATGGCAGCGGTGGTGCTGGTCGCCCTGAACATACCCCTGGGCTTGCCTTTGCATTTGAATTTGGCTGCCCTGGCGGGGATAATGGTCGGGCCCTGGTTTGGGTTCTTGGCTGTGTTTATCGTCAATATCTTCAGCTCGCTTGTGGGGCATGGCGGCTGGACTGTCCTGGGGATTAACACCCTGCTGGTGGGGAGCGAAGCCCTGGTGGCAGGGGCGCTCTTTGGCCTCCTGGGCGCAGGCCGGGCGCTGATGCGCAATGTCTCCGTTTCGGTGGTGGTGGCGCTTCTGGTTTCCACCGCCCTGGTGGTTGGCGTCGTCTATCTTGCCGGCATCGAGTTGGAGGCCCTGGTGGAGCATGATCATGGCCATGAAGTAGACGCCGGCCATGGCCACGGGCACGGCTTCCTGGAGCAGTTCCTGAAGATTGTGGCGCCGCTCTTGGCAATTTGGCTGGCCCTAGAGCTCTTAATTTCCCTGGGGGCGATGCGCTTCATCAAACGTGTTCGGGGCGGGGTGTAGTCGATGAATTTTGCCGCTCTGGACAATATTGCCGTCAATCATCACTGCTGGTTACAGCGTTGTTCGCTGCCGGCCAAGGCGCTGCTGGCCGCTCTTACCATTTATTTGGTGCTGAGTAGCTTGGTGCTGGAGTTTTTGCTGGGGGTAGCGCTGCTGCTATTAGCTGTGGTGGTGGTCAACCGCCTGCCACTGGTAACTGTGTTGGCCCTGGTTTTGTTTCCAATGTTCTTTGCGTCAATCTTCGCCGTCAGTCTCGGGGACTGGCAATTGGGCTTGGTCTTGGTGCTGCGGGCCGGTTCGGCGGCGCTCACGGTTCTGCTGGTGTTTTTGACGACACCGCCGGTGCGAGTGTTGGGATTGCTGGCGGCACCCATGCCGAAGATATTTGGCGAACTTCTGTATTTTACGTACCGGGCGTTGTTTTTGCTCTGGGAAACGGTGGACCGGCTGCTCAGGGCGGTCCGGTTGCGGGGCGGGTTCGGCGGCGGGCTGCTCTTTCGCTGGCGGACCGCGGCTAGGGTTTACGGGGCAATGATTGCCCGGGCCTTTGACCTGGCCCAGCGCCAATACCAGCTCTTGAATCTGCGGGGCCTAGGGACAGGTTTAAAAGTTAGCCGGGATTGGCGTCTGCGGCGGGCTGATATTTCTTTGCTGCCACTGGCGGCGCTTCTAATAGCGTGGTGGTTATATGTCTAAACCGATAGTTAAGCTGAATTGCTTGCGCCATATCTATCCCGACCGCACTGAGGTCTCCCTCTGCGGCGTGCGGATGGAAGTCCATCCCGGGGAGCGGGTGGCGATTCTTGCCGCCAACGGCGCCGGAAAGACCACTTTGCTCCAACACATAACCGGGCTGTTGCAACCGGTTGAGGGGGAAGTTCAGGTGTTTGGCCGTTCGCCGTACAAAGAGTTTGAGGCGGTGCGCAAGCGGCTGGGCGTTGTGTTTCAAAATCCGGCGGAGCAGATCATCGGGCCGACGGTGCGGGAGGATATTGCCTTTGGCCTCAACCATTTGCGGCTTACGAAAGCGGAAACTGACGAGCGCGTAGATGAGGCGCTGGCAATGCTGGGCATTGAACACCTGGCGGATAAGCTGCCCCACTACCTCAGCGGCGGCGAGTTGAAGAAGGTGGCCCTGGCGGGGGTGCTGGCGCCGCGACCGGAGCTCTTGATACTGGATGAGCCCTTTGCCCAGTTGGACCCCTGGGGTGTGCGGGAATTGGTGGCGCTCTTACGGGGCATCAATGCCCGATTGGGAACGGCGCTGGTATTTACCAGTCATCAATTGGAACCGGTGGCGCTTCTGGCCGACACAGTTTATTTGCTCCATCAGGGGCATGTGGTGGCCCAGGGGACGCCGGCGGAAGTTTTCCAGCACTCATCGCTTTTGGAAAAATGCCGTTTGCAGGCGCCGGATTTGGTGCAGCTTGTTTCCCGCTTGCGGGCTGGGGGCGTGAATTTGGCCCCGACTTTGGATGTAGATGAAATTGCCGAGCAGTTGTTGACATATGTAAGCGAATCGTAAATCTCCGTTTTTCGCTTGACATTTAACTGAGATCTTGAGAATAATTATTAGAAGAGCGGAGGTGGCATAGTGACAGATATATTAGTTATTAGTACGCTGGCTGGCCTGACAACTGTCTTGGGAGCCGGGATTGCCTTTATCTGGGGGCAGCCGACCCGGGGCTGGCTGGCGTTTATGTTAGGAATTGCCGGCGGTGTGATGCTGGCGATAGCGACGATGGAACTTATTCCTGCGGCAATGGAGATTGGCGGCCATGTTCAGGCGGTGCTGGGTGTCCTGGCCGGCGCAATTGTGATGATGCTGGCGGATACACTGGCCCCGGAGAACGGACAAAAAGCCTGTGAAAAGGAGCAGTGGCTGCGGACCGGGCTGCTGATCTTCTTTGGGATTGCGGTGCATAACCTGGCGGAAGGTCTGGCAATTGGCGCTGGCCATATTGCAAGTCCGGCCCTGGGTATTTCGATTGCAATAGGCATTGCCCTCCATAACATTCCCGAGGGGATGGCAATGGCGGTGCCGCTGCGTATGGGCGGCATGAAACCGGTCCTGCTCACTGCACTATTGGTGTTCGCCGGATTACTGACGGCGGTGGGGGCGGCCCTGGGATACGTGATGTTTCAGACCAGCGATTTCCTGGTGGCGGGGGCCCTGGGTTTGGCCGCCGGCGCCATGTACTACATTGTCGTGGATGAGCTTGTTCCCCGGGGGCGCAAGTACCATCGGCATTGGGCTGCTGTTGGCTTAATTAGCGGACTAATTCTTGGAATGATGCTCTAGCTAGCAGGATTATCCAAGCAGGCGGCGAAAACTTTATACGAGAGGGATGGAGCCAAACTTGTTCGGTGTTTAATGAAGGGACAAGCTTGGCTCCTTTTCGCAAATGGGGGTGAAAGGATGAACAAAGACCAGTTGGCTGTTAACTGTATCCGGATGCTGGCCGCTGAGAGCGTGGAGAAGGCCGGTTCCGGTCATCCCGGGCTGCCCATGGGCGGGGCCGCCATTGGCTGGACGCTTTGGTCACAGTTTTTGCGTCACTTTCCCAACGATTCCTACTGGCCGGACCGGGATCGGTTTGTGCTCTCGGCCGGTCATGGGTCGGCATTGTTGTATGCGCTTTTGCATATCTTCGGTTATGATGTATCTATTGAAGATCTCCAACAGTTCCGGCAGTGGGGCTCAAAGACCCCGGGGCATCCGGAGTTTGGCCACACCGACGGGGTGGAGACAACCACAGGGCCCTTGGGCCAGGGGTTCGCCAATGCCGTGGGCATGGCAATTGCGGAGCAGCGCCTGGCCGCCGAATTCAACCGCCCGGGCTTTGAATTGATTAACCACCATACATACGTCTACATGGGAGACGGCTGCATGATGGAGGGAATAACGGCCGAGGCCGCCTCCCTGGCCGGGCACCTGCAGCTCGGCAAGCTGATTGCCCTCTATGACGACAACCAGATAACCATCGACGGCAGTACCGATTTGAGCTTCAGCGAAGATGTGGGCGGTCGCTACCGCGCTTGCGGCTGGCAGGTGCTTACGGTCTGCTCTGGAAACGATACGGTGGCGCTTGCGGAAGCGCTGCATGCCGCCCGGGCCAATCTCAACCAGCCCTCGTTAATCATCGTCCGCACCCAGATAGGTTACGGCAGCCCCGGCAAGCAGGGAAGCGCGGCCGCCCACGGCGCGCCCCTGGGGGCTGAGGAACTGGCCCGGACCAGGGAATATTTAGCTTGGGAGTATCCGCCCTTTACCGTGCCCGAGCCGGTAACAGAGTTGGTGGAAGCGCGTAAGCAGAACCTCACCCGCCAGTACAAAGAGTGGTTAAAACTACTCTCCCGCTATTTTGATAAATTCCCGGAGGAGGCGGCGCGCTGGAGGCGCTGGCATCAGGGGGACGTGCCAGCCCAGTTGGCAACTGATCTGGCCAGTTTGGTGTTTGATGCGCCGGAGGCAACCCGGGCGTCGAGCGCCAGGGCCCTGGCAGTGGCGGCGGAACATATGCCCAATCTCTGCGGTGGCTCCGCCGACCTCAATGTCTCCACTTTGACCTACCTGGATGGTAAAGGAGATTTCACAGCAACAAACCGCCGGGGCAATAATATTTTCTTTGGCATCCGCGAGCATGCCATGGCGGCAATTTGCAACGGGCTCAGTCTGCACGGCGGCTTGCGGGCCTTTTGCGCCACTTTCCTCACCTTTGCCGATTACCTGAAGCCGGCACTGCGCCTCAGCGCCCTGATGCGGCAGCCGGTTATCTACGTGTTTACCCATGACAGTATCGGGGTGGGTGAGGACGGCCCTACCCATCAGCCGGTGGAACAGTTGGCGATGCTGCGCAGCATTCCCAACCTCCATGTCCTGCGCCCGGCCGACGGGCGGGAGACGGCTCTCGCCTGGCAGCTGGCGGCGGAGCGCCGGGACGGACCTACGGCGCTGATTCTTTCGCGCCAGAAGCTGCCGCCCCTGGTGGGGACCGGGCCGGCTGTGGCCCGGGGCGCCTATGTTCTCGGGGAGCGGCCACAGCAGGCGGATATTCTGCTCCTGGCCAGCGGCTCGGAGCTGCAGCTGGCGGTTGCGGCCCGGGACAGGCTGGCGACAGAGGGTATTGTCGCCCAGGTGGTGAGCATGGTGTGCCAGGAGCTGTTTGCGCTGCAGGAGGATAGTTACCGGCAACAGGTGTTGCCGCCGGATGTGCCCCGGCTGGGTATCGAGGCGGCCCATCCCATGGCCTGGGGACAGCTGTTGGGTCCGGGGGATATCTGCATGGGACTGGAAGAGTTTGGCGCCTCGGCGCCCGGTCCCGAGGTCATGGAACGACTTGGCTTTACAACTGACAATATCGTGGCCCTGGCCAAGGAATTGGTTAAGCAAATAGGGTGAATCTTGTTTTTGTTAGAAGACGGAACCGCGTTGGTTCCGTCTTTTTGATTTATATATACAGTTATCTGCTTGCACTTGCCCAGGAAATAAACCATAAACTGATTAGTGACGCGAAGCGAAACCGGTGCGTGCGAGGTGGTTTAATGCTCAGGGTGCTGTTCGTCGTGCGGCGGGACTTGGAGACCAATCCCGGGGCTGACAGCGTTCAGGTCCAAAAACTCCACGGGGGCCTGCAGCGACTGGGTGTGGAAGTGGATATCTGCAATAACGGGATGGACAATTTGGGATCACAATATGATATTGTGCATTTTTTTAATCTTTTTCGGGCCCGGGAGCTCTACCCGGCGTTTCGGAAATTGGGTTCTACTGCGGTGAAAAAAATACTGACACCCCTATACTGGCCCCTGGAGCGGATACGGATGGCCTGGGGTCCCGGACATTATCGGCGCTGGCAAGCGGGTGCCCCCCTGCGCCGGGAGTTGGTGGCGGGTATGGATATGCTGGCGCCGGCGGCAGCTGTTGAGGCGGAACAAGTGCTGGCCGAATATAGCGTTGATGTCAGCTGGCAGGTGGCATCGGTGGGGACGGATATCCATCGGTTGCCGGAAGAGCCAGTAACGTTATCGCCGGAGACCGTGCTTTGCGTTGGGCGAATTGCCCTGTGGAACAATCAGCTGGCTCTGGCCCGGGTATGCCGGCAGCTGGGGGTGAAGCTGGTTCTGGCGGGTCCAATTAGCGACTACGGCTACAGCTTGCAGATTCGTCGGGAGAATCCGGCAGTGGAGTTTACCGGCCGCGTCGATGAGCAACGTCTCGCCGGATTATATCGGAGCGCGGCCCTGCATGTGCAGCCGGCCTGGTATGCAGTGCCCGGATTAGTCAATCTCGATGCAGCGGCCCTGGGCTGTCGGCTGATTGCTACTGCCGAAGGCAGCGCCCGGGCCTATCTTGGCGATGCTGTAGGCTATTGTTCGCCGGATGATTCGGCGCTTTTAAAACGGTTGGTTGCGGCAAACTTGGGCCAATCGGCGCCGCCGGGATTGGATATGGCGGTGCAGAGCGCCTGGAGTTGGCGACATGCAGCGGAAATAACGGCATCAATATATAAGCGATTGGTCTGATCGAAATTCGGTCCACTTTTGACGGACTTGGCGTCGAGGTGGACTTTTCGTTTGCAAAAAATCGGTAAACTGAATAGCATTCCGAAGAAAATATGTGGATTTCTGAGGATAGCTTGTACAGTTCATCCAGGCCGTGGGTATCATCCGGACATATCTGGAGAACGGGATGAAGGCATGTAAACGGCTTTTGCCACATTAAAGCGGTAGTGGTATCATTAATGGTAGGTTAATTATGTCAACAGGAGGTCGATTTTTTGGTTAATAGAAAAATTATTTTGGGATTATTAGCAGCGGTTTTGATCATCGCTGCCGGTTGTGCCCCGACTCAGGGCGAGACTTTGGTCTTCGCCGACGCAGGTTGGGACAGCATACAGTTTCACAATGATGTTGCCGCGTTTATCATCGAGAATGGTTATGGATATGAGACTTCAGTGATGTCCGGCTCCACGCCGATGACATTTACTTCCCTCAGGGAAGGCAGCATTGACATCTATATGGAGACTTGGCAGGAGACTTTCATGGACACTTATAATGAAGCGATTGACAGCGGCGATATCATCGAGCTGTCGGTCAACTTCGATGACTCCCGGGGCGGTTACTACGTTCCCACCTTTGTCATCGAGGGGGATCCGGAACGGGGTATCGAGCCGATGGCGCCGGACCTGCGCCGGGTTGATCAGCTTCACGAATACTGGGAATTGTTTGAGGACCCCGAAGACTCTGGTCGCGGCCGGATTGTCGGCTCCCCGCCTGGTTGGGAAGTTGATGTAATCATGGCTGGCAAGGTCGAAGGCTACGGGTTGGACGAGTATTATAATTACTTCAGCCCCGGTTCCGATGTGGCCCTGGCCACCGCCTTGTCCAGCGCCCACGAAGCGGGCGAACCAATTGTCGGTTATTACTGGGAGCCCACCTGGTTAATGGGAATGTATGATTTCACTTTCCTGGAAGAGGACGAGTATGACGAGGAGCAATGGTCCCAGGATTACACCACCGAGAACCCGTCGATGCCTGTTACAGTCACTGTGAACAGCGAATTGCCGGATACAGCACCGGATGTGGTGGCATTCCTGGAGAACTATCAGACAAGCACCGAACTGACCAACCTCGCCTTGTCCTACATGCAGGAGAATGGCGTAGACACCGAAGAAACGGCCCTTTGGTTCCTGAAAGAGTATGAGGACCTTTGGACCCAGTGGGTGCCGACAGACGTTGCTGAACAAGTCAAGGAGGCCCTTGCTGAATAATTACTCACAGGATTCCTGACAACGTGATGACGGTGTACAGCCACCAGTTTTGTCCTGGCTTTGCACCGTCATCTTTTAAATTACGGGGGTGAATGAATGTTTCCAGAACAAATTAGTTTAGAACTGGGTAAATACGCGGATGATTTTATCCGTTGGTTAAACAGTAATTTTGGCGCTGTGTTTGATGCCATCCGCGACGGCGTGCTCTGGCTGCTATTGAATATCGAGTGGCTGCTGTTGTTGATGCCCTGGTGGTTATTTATCGGCCTGGTGTTTCTCCTGGGCTGGCGCCTGAAATCTGTGGTCTCGGGGCTCGTCTTTGCTGCGATGATGTTCACCATTGGTGCCTTTGGCCTCTGGGAGCCGACAATGTCGACGCTGGCGATTGTGCTGGCCTCGGTGTTCTTCTCACTTTTGGTGGGCATACCGGTGGGGATCGCCATGGGCAGCAATAACAAATTGGCGGTGTTTTTAAAGCCAGTTTTGGACGCGATGCAGACTCTGCCCAGCTTTGTCTACCTGATTCCCGCTGTTATCCTGTTTGATATGGGCAAGGTGCCGGGTGTATTTGCGACAATGATCTATGCCCTGCCGCCAATTATCCGGTTGACGGACCTTGGCCTGCGTCGGGTGTCTAAGGAAATGGTGGAGGCCGGTCAGTCCTTTGGTTCCTCCTCCTGGCAGATGTTGTTCCGGGTCAAACTGCCCCAAGCGCTGCCGACGATTATGGCTGGGATTAACCAGACGACAATGATGGCTTTGGCAATGGTGGTTATTGCGGCGATGATTGGCGCCGGCGGAGTCGGCCATGTTGTGGTGACATCAATCAACCGCATCGATATTGCCCGGGGCACTGAGAGTGGTCTTGCCGTTGTGTTTCTGGCGATTATCATCGATCGGCTGACTCAGAGTATGGCCGACCGCTATAATTTTGACGAAAGTTAAATCCAGAGGACAGGAGGTGGAGAAATGAGTGCAAAATTGCAGGTAGAAAACTTGACCAAGCTCTTTGGCCGTCCCACCAAGCAGGTGATGAGCATGCTGAAGCAGGGCGTTGCCAAAGATGAAATTTTAAAGAAAACCGGCTGCACTGTCGGTGTAAATAGTGTTTCTTTTGAGGTTGAGGAGGGCGAAGTTTTCGTAATCATGGGGCTCTCGGGCAGCGGTAAGTCGACTTTGATTCGCTGCCTGAACCTGTTGAACAAACCTACCAGCGGCAAGATTTTGGTGGACGGCGAGGATGTATCAAAATACTCTAAGCAGGAACTGCGCCAGTTCCGGCAAAACAAGATGGCGATGGTGTTCCAGCACTTTGGGCTCTTTACCCATATGACGGTGCAGGAAAACGTCGAATACGGCCTCATGGTCAAGGGCGTGCCCCGGGCCGAGCGCAGCGAAAAGGCGCTGGAAGTGCTGGAGAGTGTCGGCCTCGGGGGCTGGCAGGACAAGCGCCCCGGCCAGCTGAGCGGCGGCATGCAGCAGCGGGTGGGATTGGCCCGGGCGTTGGCCACCGACCCCGACATCCTCCTGATGGACGAGCCATTCAGTGCTTTGGATCCGCTAATCCGGCGGGACATGCAGATGGAGCTCCTGGAGCTACAGGAGAATCTCAAAAAGACAATTATCTTTATCACCCACGACATCAATGAAGCGTTTAAACTAGGGGACCGGGTGGCAGTGATGAAGGATGGTGTGATCGAGCAGGTTGGCACCCCGGAGGAAATCCTCGCCAACCCGGCCAGCGCTTATATAAAGGACTTTGTCCAGGATGTGGACCGCTCCCGGGTGCTCCAGGCCAAGGATGTAATGTTTACGCCCAGCGCCCTGCTTTCCCAGAAGTCCGGCCTAAAGACGGCGATCCGGGAGATGGAGACCAATGGCATCTCAAGCATCTTCATCGTTGGTCCAGAGCGCAAACTGTTGGGCCTGATTACCATTGATGATGCCATCAACGCCTTGAAGGAAAACAAAACTATCCGGGATATCCTTATCCATGACTATCCCACCACCGGCCCCGAGGCCTATGTTCATGAGCTGATACCGTTGGCCAAAGACACCCGCTACCCGATAGCGGTGCTCAACGAACAGGAACGCCTGCTGGGTATCATTGTCCGGGCATCGGTAATATCTGCGTTGGTGTAAACAGACAGGGCGGACCACTTGGTTCGCCCTGAATTTTATTGCATATACCGTTTAGCTCTTTATAGAAGTTTTCTCTGGTGCCTGCCATGATGATAACAATAATGTCGCCGTTATTTAACTTGGTGATGCGATACGCAAGTCGTAATTGGTTCTTTTGTAATACAGATCAAGACAATATAGCCCTTTTAGGTCGCCGCTTTTTGCTTGTCCAACCTGTGGGTTTCTACGGATGCTAAGAATAGCATCTTTGAATTTGTTTTTTAAACCGGGATCCTTGAGTTTCTTAAAATACTTCTTTGCACTTGGCATGTACGCAATCGGAAGCATTTATTCTCCAGACGTGTTATCGTTTCCCGGGTCAAAAACCTCATCTGTTGGATCATGATAATTATGGGATGCTGCTTCAGCGATTGCGTCAGCCTCCTCAATCAGTTGTTCTACAGCCGGGCGAACCTGACGATTAATTTTTTTGAACTCTGTCAGTAATTCCTCTCCGGAATATCCTTGGGCAATCAAGTCTGCTAAAATTTCTTCGCTAAAGGCATCTTGGTTTTTCACTGGGGTGAGTATCAACATGTCTTTCGCATAGATGCAGTCCACTTCTTTAGAAAGCCCCAATGCTTCAAAATATTTAGCCGGAATTGTTATCTGGCGTTTAGAAGAAATGTGGATGCGACGTTTATCATAAGGCATCTCCGGACAAGGTGTGGAGCGATTCATATGATTTCCCCCTTTTGTAAGGAAACTTGGTTCCTTACCAGTATATGCTAGATGTGCAGAACTATCAAGTTTCAGTAAAAAAACCTGCCGGTAGTGCGGCAGGTCGAGAATTTTACTTCCGTCCTTTGAGTTGGCCGGCCGGGGCCATGTAGATGACAAACTGCTCTTCGCCATCGAGACCTAGCATTTTATTCATGAACGCATCGTCATAGGCGGCAACTGCACAACAGCCCCAGCCAATCTCCTCGCTGGCCAGGTAAAGGTTTTGACAGACATGGCCGGCATCCAGGAAAATATAGCGCCAGGCCCGTTCGCTGTAGCGCCAGGCGCAGCGGTAGGGCACGGCCACCCAGATAAAGGTGACGGCGGCGGTGCGGATCCACTTCTGGCGCATGCTGCCCTCGACAATGTGCTCGGTGATATCCTTGTCGGGCTTGATCAGGGCCAGCTGATGGCTGAAGGCCAGGTAGCGGTAGAGTCCGGGTTCGAGACCATCCACATTATGTACAGCCAGCCAGGTGTCAAAGGGGTGTCGGGCGCCGGCTGAGGGCACTGTGCGCAGACTGGCAATCTCCAGCTTCTCTTTGACGCCGTTGGTGCTCCACAGCAGGTAGGATAAGTCCATCAGGCTCACCGGTTTGTCATCGAAATTGCGCTTGCTGCGCCGCCGGTTGATTGCGTTGCTTACTGTCACATCTTTTACTTCGGTTTGTTCCGGCGCCGGCAGGTCGATAATTTTATGGCCCGCGGGCAGCGGCGTTTCCAGATCGGGACAGGGCACTTCCTGGTTTTGATCCGATTCGCTGACATAGGGGTAACTGGTTGCTTGTAAAAACTGCTTACCGACATCTTTCATAAGAATCCACCTCTCTAAAGCTTTACCAGCATTATACCTGCACCAGGGGCGCTTTCGCAACTTGCTCTGTCTGTGAAAACTGTGGGATTTGAGAGCTCAATCCCGTATAATGAAGGGAGGGAGGGGTTGGCATGGATATTTATGAACTCTTGACCACACCGATGGAATATAGTCGCAAGCTCCGGGCCCTGGCCCAGGCGGCGGAAAACAGCGTGCAGCCGCTGGCGTTTTCGGCGGCTACAACGCAGCTGCTGAAAAGCGGCGCCCTGGATGACATGGCCGAGGGCAACGCACCTTGGCGGCCCCGCTATATACTGCCAGACTACCAACGGTTGTTTACCGAGGGTTGTCGGTGGCTGGAGCTGGCGCCGCCGACGGATCTGGACGAAGCCCTGTATACATTACTTATCTTTTACACTTACGTCCCATCGATTACATCCTATCCAGTTTATCTGGGGGCCCTGGACCAGCTGCTGGCGCCCTTTGCGGAAGCTGTGGCGCCAGAAACCCTGGAGCGCAAGCTGGCCCTGTTTTTGCGGGCAGTTGACCGGATGTTCCCGGATAACTTCGTCCATTACAATATTGGGCCGCGGGCCAGCAAGGTGGGTCAGGCGCTTTTGGCCGCAGAGGCGAAGTTGAAGCAGTCGGTGCCTAACCTCAGCCTGCTCTGCTCAGCGGAAACCGAAGCGGATTTCCTGGAGTTGGCGGTGCAAACTGCCCTCAAGCTGAGCAAGCCTTATTTTGTGAATAACGTGCGGTTGGAGCAGTTCTATGATGGGCGCTGTGGCGTTGCCAGCTGCTATAACACCCTACCTATTGGTGGCGGCGCCTATACTTTGACCCGCATCAATCTGAAAGAGCTGGCGGCAGGCACTGATGCTGGTCGGGAGGAATTTATCGAGGCAGTTTTGCCGGCGGCCGCCCGGGCCCTGGCCGAGCTTACCGAAAAGCGTATCCGCTTCCTGGTGGAAACGAGCGGATTCTTCGCCTCCTCGTTTCTGGTGGACGAGGGCTTTTTGCGCCGGGAGCGGTTTACGGCAATGGCCGGTATTGTCGGCCTGGCCGAGGCGGTAGCGATGATCGGAGAGCGGGAAGGGCAAGCGCTGATACTAGGTCGCGACCAGGCGGCGGCGGAACTGGGCCAGCAGATAATCGCTAGGTTGGAGAGCGAGCTTGCGGCAATACCGATGCCGTACTGCGAGATTTCCGGCGGGCGGGCGCTGCTCCACGCCCAGGTGGGTATGCCCTTTGATGTGGACACCACTCCGGGCACCCGGATTGCCACCGAGCACATCCCGCCGCTTTTAGACCAGCTGAATGTGGAACTGCCCTTTCACAAGTTTTTCCCCGCCGGCACCAGCTCAATCCTCGTCTTTGACCAGACGGCGGCGAAGAATCCGGCAGCGCTGACGGATATCATCCGCGGCGCCTTTGCCCAAGGAGCACTGACTTTGTCCATGAACTCCGTAGACAGTGATGTGGTGCGCATCACAGGCTACCTGGTGCGGCGAAAAGACCTGGAGCGCATGGGCTGGCATTCGGTGGACGATAATGCCGTGGAGACGGTGGAGCGCCTGGGTGTGCTCCGGCGCCGGGCCAACAGTTGATATGAGTGGATTAATTGCCGGATGGCAGCCACTGGGCCTGGTGGATGGCCCAGGCTGCCGCTTTGTCCTCTTTTTCCAGGGCTGCAATATGTTTTGTCCCACCTGCCACAATCCCCACACACGTCAATTATGCGTTGGGTGCGGGAATTGTGTGGCGGTGTGTCCTGGGGGCGCCCTGAAGCTTGAGGGCGGACAGTTGCGCTTTGACGCGGAGACTTGTGAGGCCTGTGAGCGCTGCGTGGATGTCTGTGTGCATTCCGCCAATCCTCGGGCCCGTCGCATGACTGTGGCGGATGTGGTGGAAATGGTGCGCCCGTATAAGCCGTACTTGGCCGGGGTTACCTTGAGTGGCGGCGAAGTCACCTGCCAGCCGCGATTTGCCCGCAAGTTGCTATTGGCACTGGAGGGGGAGCTGGCGCTTGCTGGGTTGTTGGACAGCAATGGCTTGGCGACTCGGGAAGTGTGGGACCAATTGTTGCCGGCGGCGGAAGGTGTGCTTTTGGATATTAAGGCGGTGGAGCCGGAATTGCATCGGCAACTGACCGGCACTGAGCTTGCGCCGGTGTTGGCGTCCCTGAAGTATATCCACGGCCAGGGCAAGCTGGTGGAAGTGCGGCATTTGCTAATTCCCGGCTTCACTGCCGGAGAAGAACATTTCCGGAAACTCTGCGCTCTGGTAAGGGAAATGACGCCCCAGCCGCCCCTGCGGCTTCTAGCATACAGTAATTTGCGTGCGGACAAGGAGATTCCTGCGTTAAGCCAGGAGGAACTGGCCAGTTGGCAGGAGCGAGCCCGGGAGGCAGGCATTGAACGGGTAATTTGAGGGAGGGATAACGTGGACATACGTTGGACATTGAATATTGACGGCACGTCCCGGCCGCTTGCCCTGGAAAGGGACCATTATAGCGGCGAGCTGGATGTCCGGGACTCAGAAGGAAATCTTTTGGCCAGTGCAAAGCCGGAGTTTGGAAAGAGCAATGAATTTCTGCTGCCGTTTACCGTATCTGGAGAAGCGCTAATTCTTCAGGTGCGAAAAAACAGCGGGAGTCATACATATGCCCTGTTGCATAAAGACAGGGTTTTGGTCTCGGACCAACTTCACGGCGATGAATTTTCCGTACATGCCGCTTATTCTCCGAGTCCGATATGGCTGATGAATTTACTGATGGTCATGCTGATCGCGGTCCAGGGGGCGGCAATGGGGAATCGACTTCTTGCCTGGGCCGGTTTGCTGGCACTGATGGCAATAATTCTGTATATAACCGGCAACTACGCCTGGGTGCGTTTGGGTCGCTTGCATATTTCCCCGGCGGGGATTGCCTGGCGCAGTCCGCTTCGGAACCGGGAGCTAGGCTGGGAGGAGCTCAGTGAATTCAGCGTGGATCGCCGTGGCTGCATCCGGCTGGCCGATTCTTACCAGGCGCTGAAGCTGACCCCGGAGATGTTTGTGCAGTTACCCGAGCTGGTTGATATAATCGGCCAGCGCAGTGGTCTGGAGCCAACGCCCCGTCCACTGTCCGGAGAGCGTCTTCTGTTGCGCTGGAGCCCTGTAATGCTGCTGATTGCCGCCTTCGGTTTCGTTTTTGTCTGGCAGTACATAGTCCCCTGGGCCCTGGCTGCGGGGGTGGTCATTGGCGGCGGCGGGGCCTGGTGGAGCTTAAGGAATCGGGATTACGTATGTTATTGCCCTATACTTTGGGTCGGCGCTGGTTGGAACGGGAATACAGTAAACAAAAGTTGACCATTAGCTGAGTCAGGGGATGAGTGAATAAAACGCGAATGGCTGATTGAGAATGACGGTGAGGTCTACCGGGTGCGGGTGAAGTACCGCCCGTTTTTTAGCCGGCTGCTGGTCTGGGTCAATGACGAAAAGGTGGTGGCCCGGGGCGGTGAGTTACAGCTGGGCAAGCCCCAGGATCTCCTGCAGCGGTTTATGGTCGGAAGCAATGAGTGCCTGCTGAAGTTTTTGTATCTTGATCATGGTTCGCTGACGGTGATGTTGAAGTATAAGGAGGAGGTTGTGCTGCCTGCCGGGTCGGGTGAGGCCGGAGAGATTCGGGCCGCACTCCCTGGAGTGCAGTTTTATATGGATACTCTCGCTCTGTTTGTTATGTCCTTTGGTGTTGGTGTGCGGACCTGGCAGTGGTATTGGGCCGAAGTGCTGACTCCCCTTATAATCGCAGGCACACTCTTTGCCCTTATTTGCGGTTGGGGGATTTATGTGCGGCAACGGGCAAAGTTGACGCTTACAGATGAAGAGATTGTGTGCCGAACCTGGCGCGGTCAGTGGCAGTTGCGCTGGTCGGAGCTCACCACCCTCAGCAAAGACAAGATCGGTGTTTTGCGCCTGAGCGACGACTATGTGACGATAGCTATTTCCCCGGAAATGTTCCCTGATGTGCCGGCGATTCGTGAATTTGCCCGTTCCCGGAGCGGTTTGGCGCTCGAGCGCCGGGCGGTGGCCTTAGAAGCATTCCTTTGGCGTCATGGACTAGCGGTGTGGATTTTCTTTGCCTTGGGCGCCGTGGCGTTATGGCTGTGGGGCGCACGCTGGGCGTTGATTATTGGCGCAGTTTCGGGCTTAATCTTGGGTTACAAAACGGAGGGCGGACTTGCTGTACGGTTGCCGCGGATTGTGGGTGCATCGCTAATTCTTGGGATGTTCGTTGCCGAACTGAGTATCGCAATGCGCTCAGCCGGTTATGCATTGGGAATTGTCCTTTCATTGCTGGTGGGGCTGGCCCTTGGTTACGTTGCCCCGTTTGTATACAGCCGTAAGTGGCTGGGGGCAGAGTTTGAGCGCCAGGAACTTGAAGTCTAGACTGCCTCCGGGACGGTTCCGAACTTGCCTAGCTTAGATAGTAAAACACCCCGGTTCCGAGCCGGGGTGTAATTTATGTGCGACGGGCAGTCGCGCCGCTGTAGACACACTACAGCAAGCTGGTTATGAACGACAGCGGTCAAGTTACCATATGTAACAACTGGTCGAGAGTCGGGAAAATCAGTAGAATCTCGAAGGTGC
>VEMY01000037.1 GCA_009711825.1 Bacillota bacterium
TCTAATATACATGGCACCTACATTATACCATGTGTTACCAATAAGGACAAGGGTTTTGCGCAGATTGTTGTGCCTACAGGTTTTTGGAATTTGTGCCTGTAAAAATGACGAAAAGCCCTATGTTCCGGGCTTTTCAAGTTAAGGTTGTGCCTTTTTCAGCGATTTACTGTACAATGCAAGTCTGTAGGCCTTCGGGCCTTTTGTTACAATAAAAAACGCCGCGGGCAAGTGTTTTCCCGGGCAATCACAAAATTCGACATATTTCAATCAAAAAGCGTTCTCATACCACCTTAGGCTTATACCTGCATCGTCGGTCATAATCGCCACCACATCAAAGCGGAAATTAAATCCCTTCAGGTTGTTTTCTGATGCATACCAGCGGCCAAGCTTCTGAAGCTGCCTCTGTTTTGCTGGAGTCACTGCTTCGTGCGGGGCGCCAAACCGATTTGTGCTACGGGTTTTCACCTCTGCAAAAATTACAATATCATTGGATTTGAGAACTAAATCAATCTCCCCCCAGCGACAGCGGTAGTTCCTGTTCAAAATTTGATACCCACGTTCAATCGCGGCTTTTTCAGCCATCTTCTCTCCTATACGGGCCAGCATCTGGCGATTCACTTTGTTTCCACCCCATTGAAACTTCTTCTATGTATCGGAGAGGGACCGTGTTCTTGCAGCGCTGCGCGGTGTTCTGCAGTTGGATAGCCCTTATTAGCAGCAAAACCATACATAGGATACAAGCGGTGATAATGCTGCATCAGCTTGTCCCGATAGACTTTGGCAATAATTGATGCGGCAGCTATCGAGGCACAGTGTTGGTCACCCCGCACCAATGAACGGCAGGGCACTACACCCTCTAGGGAGGGCAAATCCACTGCATCGATCAGCAGATACCCGGCTTTGGTATGTAAATGGCGCCAGGCGGAAAGCATTGCCAGGCGGGTAGCCTCTAAGATATTGACACGATCGATGGTTTCATTTTGAACGACACCGATTCCCACGGCCACTGCTTGGGCACAGATTTCCCGGCTCAGTTGGCGTCGTCGTTTGTCGGCCAACCGTTTAGAATCCCGCAGTCCTTCCAGACGGCAATCTTTAAATACTGTGACCGCCGCCACCACCGGGCCCGCTAACGGGCCGCGACCGACTTCGTCACAACCGCCCACAAGCGTAAAGCCATTATTCATTAACTCCTGCTCCAGTTGCCATTTCGCCATAGATTCACCCCTGTCGGTCCAAGCTGATTTTACCCAAACGTCCGCTCCGGAAATCACGGAGAATTAACTCAGCGGCTTTATCTAAATTTATTTCGCCACCCTTTTGAAAAGCTCCTCTTTTTTCTCCTATCCCTTCCAGACTCAATACGCCAGCACCATACTTTTCCGCCAGTTTGTCGGGGTAAGCTGTTTGCAAATCAGCAAGCAACCAAGTGGCCACTTCCTGAACAGGTAGAATTTCATCCTTGATACATCCGGCTGCTGCTAGCTTGAGTGCAATTAGGTGGTCATCCAGCTTTGGCCAAAGTATGCCCGGGGTATCCAACAACTCCAATTTTGAAGAAATTTTAATCCACTGCTTGGTTTTGGTTACGCCCGGCCGATCCCCAACCTGGGCTGATCGGCGTCCTGCCAAAAGATTGATTAGCGTGGACTTACCCACATTGGGAATCCCCACCACCATTACACGCCAAGGTCGTTGATATCGCAAACGGACACGTTTGCTTAACACAGATTGCAGGAACGCTAGCAGTTTGGTTTTATCTTTATTATTTTTCAGCGATACTGCCAGGGCATCGGTCTGCTGACGACACCAAGTTTCCGACTCAACAGGATCGGCCAAATCAGCTTTTGTAAGAACTGAAATAGTCAGCTTGTCACCGGCCAGCTCCCTTAAGAGCGGGTTTTGACTGCTTTCCGGCAGGCGTGCGTCCAGTAAGTTGACGATGCAGTCCACAGACTTGAGAGCTTCGGCGATCAATCGTCTGGTTTTTGCCATATGCCCGGGATACCAATGGATGTTCACCCAACCACCTCCACAACAAAAATGGGGACAAAATGTCCCCATGCTTAGCGTTTTGCTTCTTTGATTCGGGCAGCCTTGCCCCGAAGCTGACGCAGGTAGTAAAGCTTTGCCCTACGTACCCGTCCCCGACGCACAACTTCCAACTTTTCAATTTTGGGCGTATGCAAAGGGAAAGTTCTTTCCACACCGACGCCATAGGAAATTCTGCGCAATGTAAAGCTCTCCCGCAGGCCGGAACCGCGCCGCTTGATGACAACGCCTTCAAAAATCTGAATCCGTTCCCGGGAACCTTCTACAACCCGAACATGGGCGCGGACAGTATCACCCGGTTTGAAATCGGGAATATCTTTTTTAAATTGTTCTTTTTCAACTTCATGAATGATTTTCATGCTTTTGCCTCCTTTCAGGTGTAATGCACCTGAATAACCCAGTGTATTATAACACAACCTCTAATCCGACAACAACTCTGGACGCCGGACCCGGGTTTTTTCCAGGGCCTTCTGTCGACGCCAACGAGCAATTTCCGCATGGTGCCCGGATAACAAGATATCGGGCACTTCCATGCCCCGAAAGATCTGGGGCCGGGTATAGTGGGGATATTCCAACAGACCGCTCTCAAAGGACTCATCCATAGCCGAATCTTCATTGCCCAGCACCCCTGGCAGCAGCCGGGTAACGGCATCGGTTATTACCAACGCCGGCAGTTCGCCGCCGGTGAGAATATAGTCGCCAATCGAGACTTCCATTGTCACTGGACCGTCTAAAACCCGCTGATCAATGCCCTCGTAATGGCCACAAAGCAGCACCAGATGCTCTTTGCCGGACAAATCACGGGCTGTGCCCTGAGAGAACTGTTTTCCTCCCGGAGTCAACGCAATGATTTCAGCAGCGGGCTTGCCAGCAGTCAAAAATTCAATCGCACGGAACAGCGGTTCCGGCTTGAGAACCATGCCCGCACCGCCGCCGTAGGGATAATCATCAACTTTGCGATGCTTATCTGTAGAAAACGTACGCAAGTCGACGGCATTTATCTCCACCAGCCCCTTATCCAGGGCACGCTTAAGCATGCTGAACCCGGTAAGCGCCTGGACTACTTCCGGAAACACTGTCACGATGTCAATTCTCATTCCAGCATTCCCTCCTGCAAGCGAACAATGACTTCGTGGCTATCCACATCTATCCGGAGAACAACTTCTTTCAGCGCTGGAATCAAGTACCTTTTTCCCTGTGCTTCAACCTGGAAAACATCGTTTGCAGGCAAACTGAATACCTCAGTAATGGTTCCCAAGGTTGAACCGTCTTCTGTACTGACCCTGGCTCCAATAAGCTGATAAATATACCACTTGCCAGCAGGAAGCGGCACTGCATCCTCGTAAGGCACCACTGCTTCTCGGCCTCGCAGCGCTTCCGCGGCATTCCTGTCATCAACGCCTTTTAGATGGACAATGATAACATTTTTATGCAGCCGCGCTGAAATCAGCTCGAACTCGGTAATTTTGCTATCAGCTGCGCGCAAACATAAAGCGTCCATTTCCAGGAAACGCTCGGGAAAGTCAGTAAGCGGATAGATCTTTATATCGCCACGGACACCATGGGCGCCAACAATTTCACCGATAACCAACATTTTAATTTACCTAAACAATATCCACATTTACGCGTTTATCGGCCTTGGTGGCCGCAGCACTGACCACCAAACGCAGCGCCTTAGCAATTTTACCGTTCTTGCCGATAACCTTGCCCATATCCTCCGGAGCGACTTTCAGTTCCAGCAGGATGTTGCGGCTGGTAATTTTTTTGGTTACCTGGACCGCATCCGGATTGTCCACCAATGACTTAGCTACATACTCCAACAAAGCATCCATTGGCACGCCCTCCAATTACAAAATACCCTGGTTTTTCAGGATACCACGAACTGTGTCAGATGGTTGGGCTCCCTTGGCCAACCACTCCCGAGCCTTGTCAGCATCTACCTTTACTTCGGCGGGCTGGGACACGGGGTTGTAATAGCCGATTTCCTCAATAAACCTGCCGTCGCGGGGTGATCTGGAATCCGCGATAACAATCCTGTAAAAAGGGTTTTTCTTGGCTCCAAGTCTTCTTAGACGCATTCTCACTGCCATATTTATTCACCTCCTGGAATTAATTAAAATTTAAATGGGAAAGGAAATTTTCCCTTCTTGTGTGCTTTTTTCGGGTTCAACTGTTTAAACATTTTTTGCATCATCGAGAACTGTTTAAGCAGCTTGTTTACCTGCTGAACGCTGGTGCCGCTTCCCCTGGCAATCCGTTTGCGCCGAGAGCCGTTAATTATCTCCGGATTATTTCGCTCCCTGGCTGTCATTGACGAGATTATTGCGTCAAAGCGGGCAATCTCTTTCTCGTCAAAATTAATGTTTCCTAACTTATGTGCTCCCGGAAGCATGCCCAACATATCTTCCACAGAGCCCATATTGCGAAATTGCTGTAATTGCTCCCTGAAATCTTCAAGCGTGAATTTTTGCTGACGTAATTTATCTTGCAGTTCCAGGGCCTTCTCTTGGTCGAAAGCGGCCTGTGCTTTCTCAATCAGAGTCAGCACATCGCCCATACCAAGAATCTGAGACGCCATGCGGTCGGGATGAAATACCTCCAACTGGTCAGTTTTTTCACCCATACCGACAAATTTTATTGGCTTTCCGGTTACGGCGCGCATGGAAATAGCCGCGCCACCTCTCGTATCACTGTCTAGCTTTGTAAGAATTATACTATCCACAAGATTCTGTCCTGCAAAACTGATGGCAATATTGACTGCATCCTGACCAGTCATCGCGTCAACCACCAAAATGGATTCAGTGGGATCAACAAGTGCATATACTTCGCGCAATTCGTCCATCAACGCCTCGTCCACATGCAGCCGACCGGCGGTATCAAAGATGGCGACATCATAATCAGTCAATAATTTGCTGGCAGCCCGGGCCCGGGAAACCGGGTCAGCGCCAGCGGGATCAAGATAATCCACTTCGATTTCAGAGGCTAATAATTCCAGTTGTTCCATGGCCGCAGGCCGGTATGTGTCGAGACTGATTAAGGCCACTTTTTTGCCTCGACTTTTTAGAAGCCGGGCAAGTTTTGCAGCGGAGGTGGTCTTCCCCATTCCCTGTAGGCCTACCAGCATATAAACAGATATTGGCTTGGCGGTCTCAAGGTCGACACTGGCCTCACCCAGCAACCGGGTTAACTCTTCATTGACAATTTTGATTACATTTTGTCCAGGAGTTAACGAGTTGAGCACCTCGCTGCCAACACAACGCTCCTGGAGAACTTTGATAAAGTCTTTGACGACTTTAAAATTAACATCAGCCTCCAGCAAAACCAGCTTAATCTCCCGGAGCGCAGCTTTTACATCCTTTTCACTAAGCCGACCGCGACCGCGCAAATTGCCGACAATATCCTGCAGGCGTTTGGATAGTCCAGAAAATACCATTGAAACAATCCTCTCATAATTCTTTGATTTTCTCAGCTAGAGTTAGTAACTCTCTGTCAACAGATTTAGCTTTTAGACTGGTTTGCAATTCGGAGATTAGCTCCGAACGCATTTGATGTTTGGACAATAAAGCTAATTTTTGTTCATAATTCTCTAATTGGCTTATCACCCGCCGCAGCATGTCATACACAGCCTGCCTGCTGATGGATAAATTCTCAGCAATTTCTGCCAGCGTCAAATCAAATTGGTAATAGGACTCAAACAATTCCCGCTGGCGGTCTGTCAACAGAACCGCATAAAAATCATAGAGCATATTAAGACGGGTTGTTTTTTCAATTGACAAATAAAACCACCTGCTTGTAAAGGAAAATTGCTTTACATTGGCCAGTCTAAACCAAATTTGGTCCAATGTCAACTCTACTGTTTATATGTTTCAGCATTTTTAGGTTGACGTCTGCTAAAAATATAAACAGAGGAGGGATAAAACAATGAAAAAATCCAACAACTTTCAAGATATCTTTAATAAAGAGCGGTTTCAACAGGAATTAGCCGAAGAAATAAGCAAAGATTTTCGTAAAAATCGCCACAAGTAGTGGCGATTTTTTTACTTGCAAAATTCTTTTTTTAGTACCTGTCTTGCTCTATAAATCCTTCCCCGAACCGATTCCAGCGAGGATTGGGTAAGCTTGGCAATCTCATTGTATGAGTAGCCATAATGCACATGCAGCAGCAAAACATTGCGTTGGACGTGCGGCAAGTTTGCAAGCATTTGCTTGAGGCCGGAGAACTCATAACCATCAAACTGGGTTTGTAATTCTCGGATTCTTTCCAGCGGCACAGTGCATAATCTCGACATTCGCCTGCGTTGGTCTCTGTAGAGATTTAACACGACCCTGTAGACCCAACTAAAAAAACTGGCTTTCTCCACGAAAGTCGTCTATTTTTGCCCGTACCTTAAGCACAGCTTCCTGGGTGAGATCGTCAGCTTCAAATCGGTTGCCGGTAAGTTTGATTGCAAGCGCAAAGATCCTGGTTCGCAAATCGTTCCAGCAGATTTCAGCCCTTACTCCGTGGACGGTCAGTCATTAACTGTCTCCGGTATCAGGGCGTCCACATACTCCCCGCTAGAAAATGCCAGCAGGTCGTCAAGGGTTTCCCCCACACCCAAATAGCGGACAGGGACCTGGTATTTTTGCACCAAAGCAACAGCAATGCCGCCCTTGGCAGTTCCATCAAGCTTGGTAAGAATAATACCATCCGGCTTTATCCACTCGTGAAAAACGGCAAACTGATCAATGGCAGCCTGACCGGTTCCCGCATCGATGGTCATCAAGACTTCCACATTTTCTTCGCCAATTTTACGGGCCACTCTGACAATTTTCTCCAATTCGCGCATTAAATTCTTATTAACATGCAGGCGCCCGGCTGTATCGCAAATAATTACATCAGCCTTTTGTGCCTGACCAGAATTCAGGCCGTCATAAATTACTGATGCGGGGTCGGATTTTGGTTTACCAATTATACATTCAGTATTTGTACGTTGACACCAAGCTTCCAACTGGCGATCAGCCGCGGCGCGAAAAGTATCACAGCCTATCACAAATGGGGTTTTATTCTCATTTTTAAAGCGGTGGCAAAGCTTGCCAACAGTTGTGGTCTTTCCAGATCCGTTTACGCCAACCAAAACAATAATTTTACTCTCTCTTGCGACATCGCCAGCTTGAAGCAATTCTTGCAAGCCAGCCTTTAAAGAGTGGGCCAATTGGTCCGGTGCCGGCTTAGTTTGTCGCAAGTCGTCCAACAGTTTTTCGGTAGCACTGGGACCTACATCAGCCAACAACAGAAATTCCTCCAACTCTTCAAGAATTTCTGTCCGGGACCCACCGCTGCCAGAAACGATATCTGCTAGGGAGTCCTTGAGTTTGGCACGAGTTTTTGCCAGTCCTCTGCCTAATTTGTCAAGCAAGCCCATAAACTGCATCACCTTTTTTTGATTGATTATTAAGCGTAACTGAAATTAGTCGCGAGGAGCCTGCCGTGTCGATGGTTACCCCATACAGACTATGGGCATGCTCCATCGTTTCCCGGCGGTGGGTTATTAAAATAAACTGCATTGATTCGGCCAACTTGCTCAAATAACCGGCGAATCTGACGATATTGACATCATCCAATGCTGCCTCAATTTCATCCAGAATGCAAAACGGTACTGGCTTTACAGACAACAATGCGAATAACAGGGCAATCGCTGTCATTGCTTTCTCGCCGCCGGACAGCAGAGACAGACTTTGAATTCGTTTTCCTGGTGGTTGGGCAAAAATTTCTACCCCGGACTCAAACAAATCTTCTTGATTGCTCAGGGAGAGATAGGCAGTGCCACCCCGAAACAAAGTCTTAAATATTTCAGTGAAATTTTTCTGGACCTGACTGAAGGTTTCACTGAACATCTCACTAATTTTGGCATCTAGTTCCTGAATCAATGTGGTGATATCCTGTTCTGCAGCCAATAAATCGTTGCGCTGACTGGATAAAAATTGTAAACGTTCCCGGAACTTATCGTACTGCTTTATAGCAGCGATATTAACTTCACCGAGATCAAGAATTTCTGTCTTAATCGCTTTCAAACGGCGATTAAGCTCCGTTGTACCCAGAGCGGAATCCTTATGAGCCAAAGCCGACTGGCAGTCAATACGGAACTTTTCTGCCAGCTCTTTTTCAAGTGCCTCTTTCTCCGCTTGCCAACGGGCCTGTTTTAAGTCTGCTTCATGTATGCTGCTCCTAATGCGAGAGATCTCTGCCTCGATTGCTGAGCGTGCTTGCTCCCCTTCATCAAGCTTGAGCTGGATAGAGACAGCTTCGCTCTCCAAAGCGCTTAGTTCACTCTCCAGCTTGAGCTCCATGCTTCGGTTTTCCCGGCCTGTTGCCTGCAGATTGGCAATCTGTGCATCTAAACCTTCAATCTGTTGCTGATAACGCGCCTGGGCTTCCTGGTTAGTTTCCAATTGGCTCTCTACAGAGGTTATTTGTTTGTGCAGTTGGCGGAGCTGTTGCTCAGCATTCTGCTCTTCATTTTTAATTGAGAGTAATGTAAGTTGTAAACGATTTTCCGCAGATGACCAAAGGGTGTGCTGAGCCTCTATCTCGGATTTATATGCTTGCAGCTTGTTCTTGGTAGATTGTAACTGCTTTAGGTTTACTTGCCCGCTGCTGACTTCGCTATCAAGGCTGTTTATTATCGCTTGCGTGGCGCCGAGCTTAGTTTGTTCCTGGATCAATAACTCCTTGAGCTCCTGCTCCCGCTGTTCTTGTTGTTCAAATTCAGCCTGAAGCCGTTGCAATTTTGCGTTCAGCGAAAGGACCTCTTCTTGACTGCGTTCAAGCCTGGCGGAGACTTCGGCCCGGGCAGCGCGTTTCTCTGCCAACTCCTTGTCCTGATTCAGCAATTTTTCGTGAGCAGTTTTAAGCTGCTCTTCGCCTAACCTAATTTCGGTTGCCAGCCTTTGCAACCTTGCTTTGCGCTGGAGAATACCGCCTTTATTTTTACTGGGAGCGCCTCCGGTATAAAATCCTCTGTTTATTATGTCCCCTTCAATGGTAACAATTTTGTAGCGTTGATTTGCCTGGCGTGCAATCTTGACGGCGTCCTCTAGTTTATTAACCACAAGGACATTGCCCAAAAGCATATTGACTACCGGCTGCAGTTTAGAATCATACTCCACAAGATCGGCAGCAATTCCAACAGCCTCAGTAGGCAATGAGGAATTAGTTCTGGGATGACTATTGACCGTTTGGGGGATAAAAGTCGCGCGCCCGCGACCGGATTGCTTTAAATACTCGATCGCCTTTTGACAGGCCACATCATCTTGACAAACTATGTTCTGCATGCTGGCGCCCAAAGCCGTCTCCACCGCCAAAGTGTAATCTGGTTTTTTTACCTTGATAATCTCAGCGACGGCGCCGATAATGCCCGATAACTTGCCCTTGCCAGCAGCTTGCAGAACATTGCGGGGACCATAACCATAGCCCTCATAGTCAGCGTCCATTGTGCTGATAACCTGAACCTGCTGTTTTAGTCCGTCAATATGGTTACGCGCCCTTTGGTGGGTATCTGCAATTTGCGCCCGGTTTTGTTCTAGTTCTGAAATTTGTTGTTTGATTGCCTCCAGCCGGAGTTTATCGGCATGATTTTGCTTTGTCAGGTCGGCCTTCTTGTTCGTTTCCGCGTCGATGGTTCGCCTTTGGAGGGCGAGCTCTTGTTGATGGTGTTGAAGACGTTCAGACAGCGATTTGACTTGCTCAGTAAGTTCTGCGGCCAATACCTTGGCCTGGTCCTGGTCAGAGGTTGCTTTGGAACTCTGGGTAACTGCGCCAATAATCTCATTATCGGTCCGGGACAAATAGGAGGTAAGCTTGGCGTCTATGCGCCTGATTGCTTCCAACACCCGTTGATTACGATCCAAGGCAGTATTAAATAATTCTTTTTGTCTGGAGAATTGAAAAACTTTCTTTTTCTCCGCCTCTACATGCTGCTGCAGGTCCAAAATTTCGGCCTGGAGTTTATGCATTTCTTCCTCGGATTTACTGCGCATAGTCAGATAATCCTGAAGCCGTTCATTTGCCAATCGCAACTGATAATCTGCGGCCGTGATATCGCTGGCAAGTTTGGTTTTTTTCTGTCGTATCCCTGACGCCTGCTCCTGAACTGAACTTAGTTGCTGGCTAAGATGTTGAAGATTTGACGCCAGAGCGGCAAGCTCATTGTTTTTCCCGTCCACGATAGCCAGCGCGGCTGTTTTGTTATCGGCTTGCTCGGTTAGTTTTTCTGTCAAATCGCTATACCGGTTGGCCCACTGCACCAACTCCAATTTGTCGTATTCATCTTTAAGTTGCAAAAACCTTCTGGCCCGTTGGGCCCCAGCAGCCAAATCTGCCTGCTGGGCATCAAGTTCATGAATAATATCTTCCAGGCGAGTTAAGTTGGCCCGGGTATCTGACAACTTTTTAAATGCATCTTTTTTGCGAATCTTATACACCGAAATACCAGCGGCTTCTTCAAACATCAGCCTGCGTTCTTCCGGGCGGCTGTTAATAACTTCTTCAACTTGCCCCTGACCGATTATCGCATATGTACCTTTTCCCAAAGAAGCTGTCGCCAACAGCTCTTGGATATCTTTTAAGCGACAGGGCACTCGGTTTATAAAATACTCACTTTCGCCGGAGCGATAAAGCCTACGGGTCAGGGTAATTTCATTAAAATCAAGGGGAAGTGTATGGTGAGAGTTGTCCAGAACAATACTTACTTCTGCATAGTTTTTATAAAGACTCTTTTGGCTGCCTGCAAAAAAGACATCTTCCATTTTGTTGGCCCTGATTGTTCGTGGATTTTGCTCGCCCAACACCCAGCGTATTGCATCAACTACATTGCTTTTGCCACAACCATTTGGCCCGACAAAGGCAGTTATCCCGGGGGAAAAATTGAGCTCAGTCCGCTCTGAAAAAGATTTAAATCCGTATACTTCTAATTTGGTAAGTTGCATAACGGTTTCCCTCCCGGCATATTGTAACACGGCTTAGGGCCAAAGTCGATTATTCAACGCCTTTTTAGCTGCTTGCTGTTCGGCCTGTTTTTTGGTCTTGCCGCTTCCTGAAGAAATTTTTTCTCCATCCACCACCAAATCAACCCAAAAAGTCTTGTCATGATCTGGCCCCGCTTCCTGGGCAAGAAGATATTGATGACTGCCGCCTCTGCTCTGCATTAACTCCTGAAATTCACTTTTATAATCATCAAGTCTTTGAGATTTGAGTACATCATCTATTGCCGACGCAAACAATTGCTCGATTATTTCTTTGGTCTGGTCCAATCCAACCGACAGATAAAGGGCGCCAAGCAGTGCTTCCATGGCATTAGCCAACAATGAAGTCCGTTGTCGTCCGCCTGTCTTTTCCTCGCCCTTGCCCAGCCTCAGTTCTATGCCGATTCCCAATTTCTTAGCCACATTTGCCAGGGTTTCCTCCCTGACAACCGCCGCCCGCTGCCGGGACATCTGGCCTTCACTGAATGTGGAATTATGTAGATAAAGATGTTCGCTAATAATCAACCCTAGAACTGCATCGCCAAGAAACTCAAGGCGTTCGTTATGTTTTGTCTTGCCCGTTGATGAATGGGTAAGGGCTTCGCAGTATAAACTGTGGTTAACAAGACTTTTAATTAAATTCATAGAGCACATAGAGCTACCTCCCTATATGTAATCAAGGCCCATTTAGGGCCTTGATGTTATTGATTATTTTCAATATAGGTGACTATGTCCTTGATTGTCTGGATTTTGCCCAGATCCTCGTCCGGAATCTGCATATCAAATTCCTTTTCCAGGCTCAAAAGCAAATCCATTATGTCCAATGAATCTAATTCCAAATCTGCCTGGAGATTGGTGGAGTCGGTCAGCTCTGCTTCTGCAACCCCTGCCTGGTCAGCAATAATTGAAACTACAGTTGCCTTGATATCCATCTGCCTAAAACCTCCCTTCGTTTGATATTCTACTATTTTTTTTTGATATTACAAGACTAATGCTTTTGAATGATAGTCCCTACAACACCGGGGCCTGTGTGCGTGCCAATGACACTTCCGATATCAGAAATGTATGCTTTCTCAACCGGCAGCTCCTTTTGCAGCAATTGTTTAATCTCTTCGGCAAGTTTCGGTTCCTGACCGTGTAAAACTGCAATATCAATCTTGCCATTATAATCTTCGAGAAAACGTTTGGCCTCTTCAACTAAGAATGGGATTACTTTGGCCTGGCCCCGAACCTTGCCCAGGGGGGCCACAAAACCGTCGCTGTCCACGGTAAGCATCGGCTTTACGCTGAGCAGACTGCCTATCAATTTGGCCGCCCGTCCGATACGACCGTTGCGGTGCAGATACTCCAGGGTATCAACGGCAAAAATAATCATCTGGCTGTTGGAATAATGCTCTGCTTTGGCAACGGCATCTTCAACTGTAGCGCCTGCTGCTACCAACTCCGCGGTTTTCAGAACAATTACTCCCAAACCCATTGAAGCTGACTTGGAATTAACTATGTGGATATTTTCTTCCGGCAGCATTGATTTGGCAATGGTCGCCGACTGAAAGGTGCCGCTAAGTTCTTTGGAAATATGGATAGAAATAATTGCATCATAGCCAGAGCCCAGAAGGGTTTTATACACCTTGTGAAAATCGCCCGGGGAAGGCTGACTTGTCCTGGGGGGCACCGTGGAGTCCTTTAATTTAGCAAAGAAACTATCTGTGTCGATATCAATCCCGTCTTTGAAAACTTCCTCGTGAAAATGCACATTCAGAGGAACGACGGTAATCCCATGGGCTGCAACCAAGTCTGGACTTAAATCAGCAGTGCTGTCCGTTACAATCGCAATTTTACTCATTTTTTTCTCCTCCTGACATCGCAGTAATTTTGTCAACAGCGCTTTCCTTTACTAATCGATAGGCCTGCTTAAGTATTGCATTTTTTACTGTCGTGGCATTGGATGAACCATGACATTTTATACAGACCCCGTTAATGCCCAGCAATGGTGCGCCGCCATGCTCTGAGTAGTCTAACTGTCGTTTAAACTTGCGCAATGTATCTTTGAGTAATAACGCCCCCAATTTGGCCTTAATTCCACCATCGACAATTGATGACTTGATGCCGGTAAAAATCGATTGGGCGGTACCTTCCATAGATTTAAGCAAAACATTGCCGACAAAACCATCGCAGATTAAAACATCGCATTCCCCTTTCATAACATCCCTTGCTTCTATGTTCCCCACAAAGTTAAGGCTGTCGTCCGCCGCAAGCATGCTAAATACCTTGCGGACAATATCATTGCCTTTTTCGGGTTCAACGCCTACGTTCAATAAACCAATCCGTGGCGCATTAATATCAAAAACTGTTTTCGCGTATAAAGAACCCATGATTCCAAATTGATAAAGATTTTCCGGTTTCGCATCCATTGTCGCTCCTAGGTCCAGCGCTATAACGCCACGTGCTAATTCGGTTGGCAGAACAGGGGCCAAAGCCGGCTTGGTTATCCCGGGAATGCGTCCGACAATCAGGCTCGCTCCAGCCATAAAAGCGCCGGTATTCCCAGCAGATACTATGGCATCTACTTCCTTATCCTTGAGCATGGTCAGGCATCGAACCAGAGAAGAGTTGCGTTTGCGCCGGATTGCCATTAACGGTTTATCCTCATTTAGTATAACTTCCGGCGCAGACAATATTTCAACCTTTGTTCCCGGATTTAACCTTTTTATTTCTTCGCTGATTCCTACCAGAATAATCTGGGCATCAGGCAACAATTCGGCAGCTTCCAGGGCGCCGGCTACAATTGCTTCGGGAGCATTGTCGCCACCCATTGCATCTACGGCAATCCTCATTTCTTATCCCTCCTGTTCAGTAATTACAGCGATTGAAAACTTGCCAGTAAAAACTGTAGTGTCACTGCTCTTGGTGACAGCCTCCACTGTCACCCGGGTATCGGTCTTCATGACAACTGTCGCGGTGCATTCTAAACGTTCTCCGGCATATACCGGCCGAACAAACTGGATACTTGCGTCAGCCGTTAGGGCCACCGCTGCGTCAACCAGCGCCACTGACAGGGAATTGGCCTGGGCAAAGATATGATGTCCCCGTACGACCTTGGTTTTCTCAAAGATCATCTCCATGGTTGTGTCTAATACCGATTTCCCATGGCTGCCCAATTCCAATTCGCGCAACTGGCCGACCAGCTCCTGCTCCCCTAAAGACTTGATTTTTGCATACGCATCGTGGGCAACTAATTTCACCCGTTCCCGCAGCTCGGGAATTCCCAACTCCATTCTATCCAACCTGATCGTCTGAATGCTGACTTCAAAGTATTTGGCCAGTTTTTCGTCGGACATAAATGGGTTTTTGTCCAGAAGTTTTTGCAATTCAGATTGACGCGTCCGCTTTTTTGAGTGCAATCTTCCTCACCTCACTCTATGTATAACATTGAGGTTCTATTACCTGCTACCAATTATATACGGTTTTTATATACATTACAATAATAAAAAACAGGAAGGGCGATTCCTTCCTGTTTTACATTTAATTTGTATCAACAACGACTTTGTCCCGGTAAAAACCACAATTGGGGCAAACACGATGTGACTGCTTGGGTTCGTGGCATTGGGGACAATGAACCAGATTAGGACTGTTCAATTTCCAGTTTGCACGCCGTTTTGCCTGCCTGGCCTTTGAATGTTTTCGCTTAGGTACTGCCATCTTAACACCTCCTGACCCTTACTTTAAAAGCTTGCCTAGAGCAGCTAGTCGCGGATCAATATTATCTTCGCGACAATCGCATGCCACCCGATTACGGTCTCCGCCGCATTGCGGGCAGAGGCCGGCACAATCCTGCTTACACAGGGGTTTAGCCGGCATTGTCAACAAAATCTGGTCACGAATCGAGTCGGTTACATCGATTTCATCACCAGTAACCGCTTGTATATCCTCGGATGGATTTGATTGATCTGTACGACGACCAAATTGCTCTTGCACTGTCAATTCCTTTTTTTCCTCTATCGGGGCTAGACAGCGGGAACAGGCGATGGAATAGGAGAATTGAACCCGGGCCTCAAACAAATACAAATCACCGGCGTTTGTAACCTGATAGCTGATTATTACCGGCTCCTGCCACTGGACCTCTTCGTATGCCAAGTCCAATTCGCCGACATTTGCTTCCACTGTTCCCTTCAACTCGTTGGCTTTGTTAAATTTAATCGCATGGATGTTTATTCTAACAACCACGAAACCACTCCTGCCGGCTGCAAAAAGCCAATTTTGATATTATTACAATCACCGGGAGATGTCAAGCTATTCAGGAGATAATATCTTTGGTATCCCTGGCAATCATAAGTTCTTCGTTGGTGGGAATCACCAGCACCCGGACACGGGAATCATCTGCGGTGATATCCACAGCTTTGCCGCGCTGATTGTTTTTGGCCTCATCGACGTTCAACCCCAAATACTCCAGGTTCGCGCAAACCTCTAGCCTGGTTTCAGGTGAATTCTCGCCGAGCCCCGCGGTAAAGACTATTGCATCCACACCATTCATCGCTGCGACATAAGCACCGACATACTTGGTGACACGATAGTAATAACTTCTCAAGGCAAGCTGTGCCCGTTCATTTCCATCGGCAGCGGCCTGTTCGATATCGCGGAAGTCGCTGCTAACGCCTGAGAGGCCCAAGACGCCAGATTTTTTGTTCAAAGTGTCATTAACTTCATCTGCACTCATGCCTGCATTATTGATTAGGAAAAAGGGAATCGCTGGATCAATATCGCCGGACCGTGTCCCCATAATCAGGCCTTCCAGCGGTGTGAAGCCCATACTGGTGTCAACAGATTCGCCGTTCTTGACGGCGGCAATACTGGCGCCATTGCCCAGGTGGCATGTGATAATTTTCAAGGATTCCAGGGGCCGCCCCAGCATTTGAGCGGCTTGTTGGGCTACAAATTTATGGGAAGTTCCATGGAAGCCATAACGACGAATGGCATACTTCTCATAAAGCTCAAATGGCAGACCGTAGCAATATGCATAATCAGGCATTGTCTGATGGAAAGCTGTATCAAACACTCCCACCTGCGGCACTTCAGGCAAAACCCCGGTGCACGCTTCAATACCCATGATATTTGGCGGATTATGTAAAGGCGCCAGGTCAACATTACGCTTTAGGGCATCCATAACTTCATCGGTAATCAGAACAGAGCCGGAGAAGGCCTCACCGCCGTGAACCACACGATGGCCGATTGCATCAATGCTGGCCAATGATTTGATGACGCCATGACTGGCATCAGTTAACGCTGCCATTACCATTTCGATGGCATCCTGATGGTTCTTCATATCCTGTTCCAGGGTCACTTTGTCCCGTCCGGCGGGAGTATGAATCAAAGCAGAACCTGGGATGCCAATACGTTCAGCCAAACCCTTTGCGAGCACAGTTTCCTTTTCCATATTGAACAGCTGATACTTGAGCGACGAACTACCACAATTGATAACTAAAATATTCACATCTTTACCTCCAGTCCTTTTTAATGCTATAGTTAGCGAAAAGCCCATCAACTATATATTGTTAACTTAAATGGAGTGATTGTCAATGCCTGAAAGATTACTGGGAGTAATTGCTGAATACAACCCACTACATAACGGTCATCACTACCACCTGAAAAAAGCAAAGGCAGAAACAAACGCAGATTTAGTTCTTGTGGCCATGAGTGGCAATTTTGTTCAACGGGGCGAGCCTGCACTCCTTAATAAATGGATGCGCACAAAACTGGCATTGCAAGCGGGAGCAGACCTGGTAATAGAGCTTCCCTGTTATTTTGCCCTGCAAAGCGCAGAAACATTTGCCCGAGCAGGAATTGGGTTGTTAAATGTCTGTGGAATCAACTGCCTTAGCTTTGGCAGTGAATCCGGCGACCTGGCAACGCTTTCTCGGTTGGCAGAGATTATCGATAATCCAGAAACGCAAAACACTATAAAAACAACTCTTTCTTCAGGCATCACCTATGCCCGAGCGGTGCAAACTGCTGTTGAGCGCAACAATTTATCCTCGGCCTCGGCCTCCCGGCTAATGTCTGGTGCCAACAATATCCTAGGCATTGAGTACATTCGGGCGGCCCGCGCCCTGGGAGCAAATCTTGATTTTCATACAGTTTTGCGTACAGGTCCTGGGCATCACAGCACAGAACCCCATGCATACGGAAGCGCGACGGCTATACGCCAAGCGGTACAGCAAGGGCGAATGAAGGATGCCTGCAAAATGCTTCCTTCCGGGGTACAAGCGACCTTCTTCACAGCACTTGACGAACAAGGTCCGGTATTTATCTCCAATTTTGCCCAAATTATATTTCACAAACTCCGGACCAGCGATGCGGAGCAGCTCAGAAGATTACAGTCGATATCAGAAGGCCTGGAAAACCGCTTCAAAAACCATGCATGGACAACCAATGACCTCTATGAGTTCCTGCGCTTGGTCAAGACCAAACGCTATCCCCGGACCCGGTTGCAGCGCATCCTGATGCAACTGATGCTGGACTTTGAAAACATTCCCCAACCAAAAACTTACACCCCGTATATCCGTGTGCTTGGATATACAGCCCAAGGCCGTTCCCTAGCGAAACGACTTGCAGGCGGCAAAATTCCTGTCATTTTCTCGCCCGCCAAAGACGCAAACCGTTTGGATATCACAGCCCGGGCGCTCTTGAATTTGGACCTCAGAGCCGGTGATTATTACTCGCTGGCCACCCGAAAGCCATTACCGATGGAGCTTACACTTCAGCCTATTGAGGGTTGAACTCAGAACGCTTTTTTTTCAAGACATAGCCAATGGTGCTGATGGTATCCACGGCGGCCTGCTCTCCTTCGGCAACTAATTCATCGACCCGATGAAAATGTGCCGGACTTATGTGTCCTACCTGGGGACGGATCAAGATATCAGTATCGAGAATTGTAGTATTCATTATTTTGCGCTCCATAATATCAATGGTCTGGAACATTACATCAAACATATTGCGCACTGGCTGGTGGGCCACAAATTTGTTGACGTCCACCGCAATTATTACGTCGGCGCCCATCTGCCTGACGACACTTACGGGAACACGGTCGACAATGCCGCCATCCACCAACAACTTGTCGTCAATGGAAATTGGTTTAAAGACCACCGGAATGCTGATGCTGGCGCGGATTGCCGTGGCCAACGCCCCTTTGCTTAGCACAACCGGTTCTCCCCGCTCAATGTCTGTAGCCACAGCTGCAAACGGTCGCGGCAGGTCCTCAATCCGTTGATTTTTTGTCAATAGCTGTAACATGGACTGAATCTTATCCCCACGGACAAAACCCTGGCGAGGAACGGTTAGATCAATCCATGAGCGAGATTGAAGCTCGCTGGCGAATTTTATCATGAACTCCACGTCAAGGCCGAAGCTGTATAAGCCGCCTATCAATGCTCCCATACTGGTCCCCGCGATATAATCGATGGGGATTTTATATTTTTCCAGTACACGCAGAACACCCAGGTGGGCAATACCCCGGGCAGAACCAGCGCCAAGGGCCAGCCCAATTTTTGGTCTATCAGACATTTTCCTTCCTCCATAGTAGTGTTTTTAACACTCCACGTTAAAAAACACTAATAAAATCCTAGATTACAAATAAATTAGATATTGCAAGGGGGGAGAGTTTTGACAATCACACGCAAAAGACGATTGGCGTTTTATATGTTTGCCCTAATTGGTTTTACACTCACATTTTCCATGGTTTTATTTCCTGAAAATGCATTTCAGGCAGCTGTTCGTGGTTTAGATGTCTGGTGGAATGTGGTATTTCCAGCGCTCTTGCCTTTTTTTATAGCCGCCGAAATACTCATGGGATTGGGAGTTGTGCATTTTATGGGTGTGATGCTTGAACCGCTGATGCGTCCCCTGTTTCGTGTACCGGGGTCAGGGGCGTTTGTCATGTCTGTCGGACTGGCATCAGGATTCCCCATTGGTGCAATCCTAACTGCAAAACTCCGCTCCCAAAATATGATCAGCAAGGAAGAAGGCGAACGGTTGATGTCCTTCACCAACACAGCTGACCCGCTCTTTATGTTTGGCGCCGTCGCCGTCGGCATGCTTGCTTATCCGCAAATCGGCTATACAATTGCTGTCGCCCACTATCTTTCAAGCATCAGTGTCGGTCTGCTGATGCGGTTTCACAAACCCTCCGCCGCCCCGTCATCAGCTCCCGGCTCAAAACGCCAATTTATTCTTATTCGTGCAGCAAAAAGTCTTGTCGAGGCAAGAACTAAAGAACAACGTCCCTTTGGCAAGTTGATGGGTGACGCAGTACGTAATTCAGTCAGTTCCCTATTATTGGTCGGCGGATTTATTATCAGCTTTTCGGTAGTCATCGAGATTCTCAATGCGTCTGGAATTGTTGCCTGGATTGCAGAAATTTTTGCTGTATCCAGCGACTACCTGCTGCTGATCACAAATGGCATTTTAGAAATAACTCTGGGCTGTCAGGTGGCGTCCCAGTCATCGTTGGCAATGACTCATAAAATAATGGCAGTAAGTGGGGTAATCGCTTGGAGCGGTCTATCTGTCCACGGTCAAGTGGCAAGCATAATCAGCGGCACCGACCTCGACATAAAACCATACCTGGTGGCACGGGCTATTCATGCCACGTTGGCTGCGGTCTACACCCTACTATTGTTCCAGTTTGATTTAGTTCCTGCCCTGGATGCATCAGTGCCCATTTACGCCACCTTGGAGTTGGGGCAGAGATATTTGCTGTCAGCATCGGTGCTTGGTAGAGTTATGACCGGCTGGGTGCTGCTAGCTGTCGGTGTCGGCCTGTTTCAGGCTATTTCCCGCTTGCGCCTTTCTATATTTAAAGTTAAATCTGGGCTTTAATTTGGGCCTGAATGATATCATGAATAGAATCAGGAACCAGACCACGGATACAGCCATCAAGTCGGGCCACTTCTTTAACCATGCTGGAACTTAAAAACGAATACTTGCTGTTAGTTGTCAAAAATAAAGTTTCAATTTCATCCCCGATCTTTTTATTCATCAACGCCATTTGAAATTCATATTCAAAATCAGAAATCGCCCGCAACCCTTTGACAATCACTTGCGCTTCCCTTTCCCGGGCTGCTTCCACCAATAGACCGGAGAACGTAATGATTTCAACATTGGGCAACTGGCCAGTAACCTGATTTAGCAAATCAATCCGCTGTTCAACTGTGAACAGTGGATTTTTGCTTGCGTTGGTGGCGACGGCCACATACAAGTGCTCAAAGATCCTACTGGCTCGGGTGATTATGTCCAAGTGCCCCATGGTTACCGGGTCAAAACTACCCGGGCAAATTGCCTTTGTCATGTTTTCACCTCGTTTCATTTCGAAAAAAAGTTACCGCAGTATCTCCATAGCGACGGGACTGAATCTCCACAAGGGCAGTTTCTGTTACCGGGGGCAAATCGATGTTATGTTCAACAGCCATAATACCATCCGGTTTAAGGCACCCGGCAGCTAATCCTAGTACGCGCTTATAATTCCCGATTTCTTCATAGGGGGGGTCTATATAGACAAAATCAAATTTCTGTTGTTCCATCGCCAATTGCCTGCACGCCAGCGCCGCGTCCCGGCATACAAGCTTAGATTTATTAACAAGCTCAAGATTTCTTAGGTTCTCCCTCAGCACCGGACATACCCGTGGGCTTTTTTCTACAAAAGTACAGTGGTCTGCGCCCCGGCTCAGGGCCTCGATGCCAATGGCGCCGGTGCCGGCAAATAAATCCAACCACCGACTGCCGAGTATTCTTGCTTGTACTATGTTGAATATTGCTTCCCGGACCCTGCTGGCCGTAGGCCGGGTTCCCTTGCCTTTTAGGGACTTAAGCGTTCTGCCCCGTAAACTCCCACCGGTTATGCGCATATTTTCACCTCCTGTTGATTGTAACATATCATAAAAATTTCCGGCAAACTAAAATAAAATTGGGGATCGTGTCAAGTCATTGTAGGTTTTTTGAAGAACCTCGTATGCTTAAATAGCGGTAATGCTATTTAAGCCTTTTAAGGCTTGTCGGGTGAAATTGCTGCCGCCCTGGTAAAGTGGAACGTTGTTAT